>DHWT01000062.1 GCA_002413325.1 Chitinophagaceae bacterium UBA5175
TACAGCAAAAAAAATTCCGAAAGTGCCCGAACCCTGGGACCTTGTCAATAAACCTAAAACGGGAACCCGGCCAGCCCGGGTGGCCGAAGTATCTGCCGTAACCGGGCAAAACGCGTTTACTCCTGCCACAGAATCGTTGTAATTATATGTATAGCCATAGTGCATATTGGCGGTGTCAGCAACTACGAGTGAGTTACCCAGATAAGACTGGGTTGCGCCGATGATCCTTAATCCAAACCGGCAGTTTACTATCAAATTATTATAAACCATACCCCTGGCCTGTTGTTCGTAATTAATTGACCCACCCCGGCCCAATTCAACATTCTTGTAACCGCCATTCACAATCGTATTATTGTAATAATTACAATTTGTCTGAACATTTCCCGGCTGTCCGATATCCGAAGCTTTCGGGCCATTTGAGGCGCAACCGATAAAAAGATTATAAGCACAGTCGCCAACCCCTCCGCCTTTTACATTAAAGCAATCTCCTCCCGTGGGGCCCGCCTTTTCAAACGTGTTTCTCATAACGGAAAACCTGCCCGATTTAAGACGGATACAATCATCCGTTGCACCATACACCCAGGAATCTTCGAGGATGAAATTGCCGTTCGTGTTCTGAAAGAAAATATTGTAAGAATCACCGGTTGACGCCCCAACGATGGGAGGTTGCGCAGCTGAAATCGGAGCTCCGGCAAATTCGATTTTTGTCCATTTTAAAACCAGGTTGGGACAGGATGTATCCGCCCAGAAACCACCCCAGATTCCCTGGTAGGCGGGGTCTGTTGCAATGGGCGTCCCCGGCTGGTCCTGCTTTGCCTGCCCCTGTACAGTAAAACTCACCGGACTGGAGGAACTGCCTAACGAAAACAAGTTCCCCTTTATCCAGAAATTATAAGCACCTTTAAAATAAACATTCACCCCGGGTTGGATAATTAATGAATCGCCCCTGTTAACTGTTACATCTCCTGTTACAAAATAAGTCTGATTGGACTGCATTGTTCCCTTAATAGGTCCGCTGATATTTCCAGGCTGAACATCCTGTCCACCGGGCACATAAGGCGGGGCAACACTGGAATTACTTTTACTGCAGGCAAACAGGACAATGGTCGCCATGAGCAGAAGAGAAAGACCTGATAAATAGATTCTCAGGCCTTTTTTTTGTCTTTGTTTCATTTTTTTTGATTTGATCTTTGTTTATTAATATCTATTTTAATCTGAAGCCGATAATAAAAGACTGATTAAACACGTTGGTTTGAACGATAATGCTATTCTTACTGGTTTGACCGGGATAATTTTTATTATGGAAGTAATATCCGTTAGCCGTGTTGTGCAATTCAAGCACCGTTGGATTATTGGTAAGATTAGTTACTTTACCAAAAAGCGTGATTCTCCTTCCTGTTTTGACTTCTATTGAAAAATCCAGAACCGAAGTGGCCCTTTGCCAATAATCAAGGTCCAGGTAGGGTGAGATGTATTCAATTCGCTTCCCGGTATAGACCCAGCTCAACTGCGCATCGATTCCTTTCCTGACACTTTTATATAGTAAGGAAAGATTTGCGATATGGTCAGATTGTCCCTGAAGGGGACGTGTCTGGGTTGTATTGTATTTAATATAGTTTCCGCTTTTATCCTCAGCAAAAACCGTTTTTGACGTCGTAATGGATGACTTGGTGTATGCATAATTTCCGGTGATGCCGAAATTTCTGAAATGTTTGGTAAAAATGAATTCTGCTCCATAATTTTCCGCATTGCCAAAATTTTGCGGCTGATATACAAACTGTCCAGTGGAAATCTGAATAAGAGCGTATTCAATCGGGTTCACGATCTTCTTATAAAATGTCCCGGCCATAACATAATCCTCAGAACCAAAATACTGCTCATACCGAAGATCATAGTTATCTGCCTGAACATGTTTTATGTCCGGGTTGCCCTGTTCGTCAAAAAAATCACCCGCTTTTATGACCGGGATATATTCGAAATAATTCGGCCTGCTGATGCTTTTAAAATAGGACGCCCTGAGATCTTTATTGTCACTTAATTTATATTTTACATTCAGGCTGGGTAAAAAATCACTGTAAAAATAATCCCCGGTTTTGCCAGGGAGGTAAATGGATAGTTCCGAATTGTAACTATGATTTGTATTTTCAATCCTTAAACCGCCGAGCATTTCCCATCTCTGGTAAGTCCAGGAAAACTGGGCATAATAAGCAAGGATATTCTCAATAGACTGATAAGTCAGCCCATCCGTTGTATCCACTCTTTTCAGTCTTTCAAAATAGGCGGCGTCAATTGTAGTAAATGGCTGATTGTTTGCATACAATTCATAAGATTCAAAAACATTGTCTTTTGTTTTGTGCCTGTACATACCACCCATGGAGAACACGAATTCATCATTAATTTTATAATTGGCATTGAGATATGCAGAGTGGTCAATCTCCTTTGAATGCGTAAAATTAAAAGGGAAGTCCTGCAGATTCTTTTGCTCTGATGTCAGAACGCTTTTCTGATCGTAGGTTACGATATCTGAGTATAACTGGTCTATCCAAACAGGCACTTCACTTTGCGCCTGGGAATAAACAAGCGACCAATCCACTGAAAACCTTTTACTTAACTGATGCTTCCCCTGCAAAGTATTATTCCAGATGATTTGCCGTTCAAAAAGTGACCTGTCATTAATATAGTCCTGACCTGACTGATGTAGATAATTTGCCAGTCCCTGTTCCAGGTTCCTGTGTTGTGACTGATCCAATTGAAAATAGGCGGCGTAGAAACTGATTTTATTATTCGGGTTGATATCATAATTTAATTTCAGATGAGTGCCCAGCCTGTTTTGCAGGTTACTGTATGTACGGTATTCTATGGGGGCAAAAACGGGTGTGTTGGGCGCCGGAATGGGTTGGGGCTGGCCACCCGGCGGATAAAATAAGGATGAACTCCCATTGTAAATGTGCTGGTAACTAACCGCGGCTAAAAAGCCGAATTTTTTCGAAATGTAATTGCCGACACTGGCGTTAACCATTTCATTAACCGGCAACTTCACATGGGTATAATCCAGGTATTTAACGTTGAAATCTGAAGGCTGCGGTACATAACCCGGGCCATGAATTTCATAAGGCGTACGGAAAGGAACGCCCTGGTGGCTGAAAGTTGTGAAATCGTGATTGTCAAAATAATTATTATAGCCGAGTGAACCATTCAACGAATACACGAGATGCCTGGGAGCATCTTTCAATATCATATTGGTGACCCCGCCGATGGCATCTCCTTCCAT
>DHWT01000084.1 GCA_002413325.1 Chitinophagaceae bacterium UBA5175
CCGGGACCCCTTTTACAAACCGTTGATTCTCCTGATGATCTTAAAAAATTAAGCAGGGATCAGCTGCAGCAGCTCAGCGATGAGCTCCGCCAGTACATCATCGATGTGGTTAGCCTGCATGGCGGTCATTTTGCAGCAAGCCTGGGAGTAGTCGAACTCACTGTAGCCCTTCATCATGTGTTCAATACCCCCTATGATCAATTGGTCTGGGATGTGGGCCACCAGGCATACGGGCATAAAATCCTCACCGGCCGCCGTGATAATTTTTACACAAACAGGAAATATAAAGGGCTGAGTGGATTCCCAAACCGGGGCGAAAGCATTTATGACACATTTGGGGTGGGCCATTCTTCCACTTCCATCAGTGCAGCCCTGGGCATGTCCATGGCAGCTAAATATAAAGGGGAGAACGACCGGAAGGCGGTTGCCGTGATCGGGGATGGTGCCCTGACGGCCGGACTGGCTTTCGAAGGCATGAACCATGCAGGAGTGGCAGATACAGACCTCCTGATCATCCTCAACGACAATTGCATGAGCATTGACCCCAATGTCGGGGCTTTGAAAGAATATCTTACGGATATTACGACTTCACAAACCTATAATAAATTCAAGGACGATATCTGGAAGGCCCTGGGCAAACTGCCTGTTGGCGGGCATTTCAGCCGGGAAATTGCCAGCAAGATCGAACACAGCATCAAGAGTTTTGTAAGTAAAAGCAGCAACCTGTTTGAAGCCCTGAAATTGCGGTATTTCGGTCCCATCGACGGCCATAATCTCAATAAACTCATCGACACCCTGCAGGATCTTAAAAACATTCCGGGGCCCAAACTCCTGCACATTATTACTACCAAGGGGAAGGGTTATTCTCTGGCTGAGCATGACCAGACCAAATGGCATGCTCCCGGATTGTTTGATAAGATTACGGGAGAAATTTACAAAAAACAGTTCGACACGGTTCAGCCGCCAAAATACCAGGATGTATTCGGGTATTCCATCATTGAACTCGCCGAAAAAAACAAAACTATTCTTGCTGTAACACCGGCCATGCCCAGTGGCAGCTCCCTGAAGTTCATGATGGAAGAGATGCCCGACCGGGCTTTTGATGTGGGTATCTGCGAGCAGCACGCTGTAACCCTGAGCGCCGGGATGGCAACCCAGGGCATGCGTGTATTTTGTAATATTTATTCAAGCTTTATGCAAAGGGCTTACGACCAGGTCATTCACGATGTGGCGATCCAGGACCTGCCGGTTGTATTCTGCCTGGACCGGGCCGGACTGGTGGGTGAAGACGGTCCAACGCATCATGGAGCTTATGATATTGCTTATATGCGTTGTATTCCAAACCTGATCGTGAGTGCGCCCATGAATGAAAGCGAATTGCGCAACCTGATGTATACCGCCCAACTGGATAAAAATCAACATCCTTTTGTAATCAGGTACCCGCGGGGAGAAGGTGTTTTACCTGAATGGAGAACCCCTTTCCAGGAAATTGAAATCGGTAAGGGAAGAAAATTAAAAGACGGAAAAGAGCTCGCGATCCTATCTTTCGGTCACCCCGGTAATTTCGTAACCTCTGCGATCCGGCAACTCCGGACCCAGGACCTGGATGCAGCACACTACGATCTGCGTTTTGTAAAGCCGCTGGATGAAGCACTGCTGCATGAAGTTTTCAAAAAATTCGATAAGATCATAACCGTGGAAGACGGAACCATCGTCGGTGGTTTTGGATCTGCCATCCTTGAATTCATGGTAGCCCATCAGTACCAGGCCCGGATCATTACCCTGGGCATACCTGATAAAATCATAGAGCACGGAACCCCCAGGCAACTCCAGCATGAAGCCGGTTTTGACGCAGAAGCCATTTACCAGGCAGCAAAATCAATTTTGATTGAAGCTGAAAGCGTAAGGCTGAAAGCTTAAGGCTTTTTTACTCCTACTGAAAAAAATATATCTGCCGCAGTCAATTGTAAATACTGCTATAAGCCTGATGTCCTGCGCGTTTAGCCGAACAGGGGAATTTCAATCGCCAGCAACTGGGTATCGCTGACTGCATCAATCTTTACCAGACCGGTTTCTGAAATGCCCAGTGCATCTCTTTTTGAAAGGGACTGATTGGCCGTTTTGATGGCTCCCTCAATAACGAACAAATACAAACCGGCATGTTCCCATTTCATCTGATAACCGATGGACTGCCCGGCATCCAGGTCCACCAGTGAAAACCGGGCATCCTGATTGATATGCAGCGCCTGTTCTGAGCTATCGGGGCTCACCACCACCTGCCAGCTATTTTTACGGTCCTTCAGGTCAAAAGTTTTCTGACCGTAAACCGGTTTAATATTTTTCAGTTTTGGGAAAACCCAGATCTGTAGAAGACTGGCTTCCTCCTCTGCGGAAGCATTGTATTCGGAATGACGGATTCCGGTACCTGCACTCATAATCTGAACATCCCCTTTACTGATGATCCCTTCATTGCCGGTACTGTCCTTATGCGCCAGTTTCCCTTCCAGGGGAATCGTAACGATTTCCATATTGTCGTGCGGATGGGTACCAAATCCACCTCCTCCTGCAATGCAGTCATCATTTACGACACGTAATGCCCCAAAATGAATCTTTTTGGGGTCGTGGTACTGGCCAAAACTAAAAGAATGAAAGGAATCCAGCCAGCCGAGGTTTACATGTCCCCGTTCTTTCGCGGGGTATAATATGGTTTTCATGATGTATCTTGTTTAATGTTTAAACATCAAATAGTATACCATTTCAGACGGTATGTTTTAAAGTCCAAAACAAAAGGCTTTGGGTTGACAGGTTGACAGCCCGGCGCTTTATGCGTCAGGCATTAAGCTTTCAGTATGATGTTCCAGGATGAAATTATTTCGTCCCTCCCCGATCAGGATATTCATATACCCCTGTTGAACCAGTTCCAGGATGGAAAGAAACAGAAAGATGGCATGGATGCGGTTTTCACAAGCTTCGATGATTTTCTCGAAGGGTACCGTCCGATCCCGGCTGACCCAGTCGATCATTTCCTGGCGGCTTTTTTCAATGGTATAGTTATATTGAACAACGGTATGCCGGGGCTGGTTATTCCGCTCCTGCATTCGCTGCATGACTTTCTCAAAAGTCTTCATCAGCTTGAACAAACTGATAGACTGGATCTCTGTTCCTTCCCCTGATTCTTCACCGATCTGGAGTAATTCCCTGTGAAGATTTCCGCGGCGTATCCATTGCATCCGTTGTTCCTCCATTTCCGCCAGGCGTGCAGCCGCCTCTTTGAAACGTTTATATTCAAGTACTTTATTCACCAGCTCCTGGCGTGGATCGATTTCATTGCCCTGATCATCCAGTTCTTTCCTGGGCAGCAGCATCTTGGCTTTGATACGCATCAGGGTGGAGACAAACAAAATGAATTCGCTCGATAATTCAATATTCAGCGTCTCTTCCTTATGGATGAAATCCAGAAAATCCCTGATCAGTTTATGGATCGGAATATTATAGATATCCAGTTCATCCCTTTCAATAAAAAAAAGGAGCAGGTCGAAGGGCCCCTCAAACTGTGATAACCTGATCTGATATGATAATGAATTGAGCATACGACGGCTTAAGTTGCAAGGATACTGAAAATAAAATCCCGGATATATCCGTAATCCGGGAGTTTGTAAACATTTATTTCACTTAATAAGCCCAAAGCATAAATCATTTGTAAAACGCAGGGCCCGGAAGGTCATGTATTATGGATCTGACACAGGCGTTAAGCCTTAGGCCTTCAGCGTTAGGCGTTCAGCGTCCTATTTTAATCAGAGTTTGACCGCGAGGCCAATTCCCAGCAATTCCTGGAGCTGGGCTGAAGCCCCGCCGATGGTTCCGTCACTTTTAACCGTTTTGACATCATTATCATAAATCAGGTTGAAAGCCAGCGTCATGGTAAGGATGCCGGTCACTTTTACGGCCAGGAGGTTGTAAAAGTTGACATCCACATTCTGGGGATTATGCTGATAATTGGAAAACAGATCGAGCCTGCCTGTATATACCGCATTGGCGCTGATCTTTTGGGTATAGGATATCGTGGCGTAAGCTCCGAATTCCAGTTTCACCTGCTTCCCGGAATCCACACCAAAAGCCCCTTCAGAAGAAAGAGAGTCATTCTTCACGATGATCCATCTTACTGTGGACGGGGAAATAAAAGCGGAGAAATTATCATTGGGTTTATAATTCAAACCCGGTGAAATAATAAGATAAGCCGGTGCCAGAAAATCTGATGTGAGTACAGGTGCTTTATTGGCCGGATAAGCATAACCGGGTGCAAACTGCGTATGAAAGTTCATCAGTCCGCTGAGATACCATTTTTTTCCCAGGTCATACCCGTACTTTGAAAGCAGGTCTATCCGGTCATCCGATTTCCGGGAACCCAGGCTGGTAGTTTTTAAAAATCCATAGGCCAGATCGATGGTATTATCCCAGGTATGTTTACCCTTCTTATAATAAGCATATCCGCTAAAGAAACTGGACAGCCCCAGGGTGTTATTATCCCCGCCCGCAGCCCAGTTAGACTGGGCACTTTGGGTGAGGGTAAGCCTCAACAAACCGCCGGTTTTCCAGACTTTGGGAATGGTATCATTTGGGTCTTTCTTAATGGTCCTGCTGGCTTCATCACGCATCTCCTGCACCGTTTTGTCCTGTGCCCTGCTAACAAGCAGACTAAATACCGACAAAATACAAAAGACAATTTTTTTCATAAAAAGGTTATTCCTGAAAGGAGAAATACTGTTAGAAATAGCAGTATAATGAAGTGTACGGATTGTAAATGGTCAGGGTTTTTTCAATTCATCCCGGATCTGCATCAACAGTCTGTCGGTGCTGGAGGGTTCGGAAGCAGCCGGAACTTTTTTCTTCTCTATACTTTTCATCCCTTTGACGATCAGGAATAGGATGAAAGCGATGATAACGAATTTTATGACGGCCGAAAGGAACAGCCCGTATTTAACAGAACCGTAGGTGAGCTTATCCAGGTCCTGCGCATTGGCTGCTTTTAAAGCAGGCGTCAATAAAAGAGGTGTAATAACATTATCTACCAGCGAAGACACGATAGCACCGAAAGCGGCGCCAATAATTACGGCTACAGCAAGGTCAACCACGTTTCCGCGCAAGGCAAAATCCCTGAACTCTTTTAAGATTCCCATACA
>DHWT01000270.1 GCA_002413325.1 Chitinophagaceae bacterium UBA5175
AGTGTGTGCAATACCGGTCACCGGCATCCTGCCGTGGTGCGGGCCATCCGGGACCAGGCCGATCGTTACCTGCACCTGTTGGTGTATGGCGAGTTGATCCAGTCTCCCCAAGTTGCTTATGCGCATGTACTGGCACAACACCTGCCCCCGGTTCTTCAATCCGTTTTTTTTACCAATTCCGGAACGGAAGCCACCGAAGGCGCGATGAAACTGGCAAAGCGCGTTACGGGCAGAACGGAGATCGCAGGTTTTGAATACTCCTATCACGGATCCACCCAGGGCGCACTCAGCGTGATGGGCGATGAATACTGGCGCAATGCCTTCCGGCCTCTGCTGCCCGGAATCCTGCACCTGAGGTATAATCAGATGGAGGATCTGGAACGGATCACGGAAAAAACGGCCTGTGTGATTGCAGAGACCGTGCAGGCGGAAAACGGAGTCATCAAACCGGGTCCGGAATGGATCCGGGCGCTTAGAAAACGATGTGATGATACCGGCGCCCTGCTCGTTCTCGATGAGATTCAGGCGGGCTTTGGAAGAACCGGAACCCTCTGGGGTTTTGAACAATACGGTGTCGTGCCCGACATTGTTTTACTGGGAAAAGCGCTCGGCGGGGGTCTTCCGCTGGGCGCTTTCATCGCATCTAAAACGCTGATGGATGCATTTACCAATCAGCCCGTGCTGGGTCATATCAGTACGTTTGGGGGCCATCCGCTGAGTTGTGCGGCGGGGCTTGCTGCGATGGAAGTTTTGCTGAATGAAAATCTGGTGGCGCAGGTTCCAGAAAAGGAAAAATGGTTTCGTGAACGGCTGGTGCATCCTGCCATAAAATCCGTACGTTCTGCCGGCCTGCTGATAGCCGTGGAGTTTGAAAATTTTGAAACCAGCAAGCGCATCATGGATGCCTGCATCCGTGATGGCCTGCTGACCGACTGGTTTTTATTTGCCTCCCACTGCCTGCGTATCGCGCCGCCGCTGACCATCAGTTTTTCTGAAATTGAAGAGATCTGCGGGATCATTAAACGGAATGCCTGAGGCCGTTCGGGTGAAATTTCGGTTCCTGTCGGGTCTGCCGGATGAATTCTTCAAAAAATACCCTGCTATTCGGTTCTCAGACTGATTACCGGATTGGACAATGCCGCTTTTATGGCCTGATAGCTGACTGTGGAAATGGCGATCAACAGGGACATCGCACCCGTGATTGCAAAAACCAGCCAGCCAATACTGATGCGATATGTGTAGTTCTGCAGCCAGCTATGCATAAGCCACCAGGCAACCGGAGATGCAATTACAAAGGAGCAGATTACCAGGCTTATAAAATCTTTCGAAAGGAGTATGGTTATGCCGGATACAGATGCACCCAGCACTTTCCGGATGCCGATTTCCTTTATTCTGCTTTCTGCTGTATAGGCCGCCAGTGCAAACAATCCCAGGCAGGAGATAAAAATCGCCAGTCCGCCAAAAAGGGCAGATTGTATACCGGTTCTCTTTTCATCTTCAAGCTTTTTCGCATCTGCTTCGTCCACAAAGCCCGACAGGATGGGATAGTCCGGGATGTATTTTTTGAAAATGGATTCCACGGTATTCATATTTTCCGACAAACTACGCCGGTTATTCAGCCTGAATGAAATGGCCCCAAAATTATTATTCGGGCCCTGGAGGATCATGGGCGCAGTATTATACAATGGTGAATTGGAAACAAAATCTTTGATTACGCCCACTACAGTCCAATTCGTTCTGTCTTTTCTTACTATCTGGCCAATGGGATCTTTGAAACCCATCAGCCTGGCAGCGGATTCATTTAGTATTACTGCTGAGGAATCGCCCGGATACTTATTCGTATTGATGACACGCCCTGAAATGATTTTCAGTCCCATGGTCTCCGTGAAATCATTGTCAATCTGGAATTCGGCAAACCAGGTTTTGTTATCTGCTTTGGAACCCGGCCATGAATAATTGTCATCACCTCTCCAGGTATAACAAATGGGTGAGTTCGATCTGGTAACGGCAGTTACCGCATTACTTTTAAGCAATTCATTTTTTATAAGCCCGTATTTTTTATTCATTTCACCCTTTATGTAAACAAAAGCCAGGTGATCCCGGTTATAACCGGGGTCACGTTTACTGCCATAATCGATCTGTCTGTAAATAATGACGGTGCAGATGATAAAAGTGATGGCAAAACTAAATTGCAATACCACCAGGATTTTCCGGATGCTGACTAAATGATTCGATGTTTTGAACGTACCCTTGAGAACACGGATCGGTCTGAAGGTGGACAGGTAAAAGGCCGGATAACTTCCTGCAATCAAACCGGTAAATAGAGCGAAACCCGAAATACCCAGCCAGAAATACGGATTCCTGTAAGGGATATATAGTTCATTAGAGGTAAGCCAGTTGAATCCCCTGATGCCGATCTGGACGAGTACGAGACAAATGATAACGGCTAAAAAGGAAATCATTACAGATTCACCCAGAAAACGCAATACAATCGAAAATCGTCCCGCACCTACTACTTTTCGGATACCCACTTCCCTGGCCCGTTTCACGCTGCGGGCCGTACTCAGATTCATATAATTGATACAGGCGATTAGAAGTATAAAACCGGCGAGCAGTCCGAACATTCTTACGGATTCGATTCCACCGCCTACAAATTTGCCGTTTTCAAATTTTGACCAGAGACGCCACTTCGTGATCGGGTGCACGAAAACTTCTTTTTTCGTATCAGGAACATATCTTTTGATCGCATGGCTTAACCGGTCATTGGCCATTTTTTCCGAAACACCCGGTTTCAGCAATACGATCGTCGTCATATCATTGTTATCCCAGCCTGAATTTTCCCAGCCTACTTCTTTCATATAGGACCAGGGAAGAATGTATTCGAAATGGAATTCAGTATTATTCGGCAAATCCTTCAGGATTCCTGTAATGGTGAAATTGTTGTTGCTGTCAATTCGGATCACTTTTCCCATCGCGTCTCCGTTTGTGAACAGTTTTTTGGCAAAACTTTCTGTGAGCACAATCGAGCGTGGCGAACTCAGGGCCTCATCGGGGTTTCCGCGTAAAAGCGGATAACTGAAAATTTTCAGAAAGCCGGGATCCGCCATGATCCCTTTCACTTCGAGTTGTTTGTCATTCGCCGAAAGAACGATCGGACCCGTTCCATTCAGACGGGTCATTTCCTCTACCTGCGGGAAGTTGGCTTTTAGTTCCGGTGCCAGTACACTCGGCGTACCAAAAAGTTCCATCCTGCCATTCACGGCTGCACGGCTGAATAACATGTAAATCCGGTCCTTCTTTTCATGGAACTGGTCGAAACTCAGTTCATTCTGTATCAGTAATAAAATGAGAATGGCACTGGCCATACCGATCGCAAGACCTGTTATATTAATTACGGAGAAGGTTTTGAAGCGATACAGGTTTCTGTAAATGACTTTAAAGTAATTGTTGAAGATGCTTAAGTTGAAATATTGATAAAGGGACTTCCTGATATTTGTTTTTTTCTTCCAAATGGGACTTTTCAGTTCCTGATGCTGCAAGTTTAAATCCTTCATACGTTTCATATGTCTTGAAAATGCCTGCTCCACCTCAGCCTTATTGGTTTGCACGCCAGTTTTCCAAAAGGCAATTGCAAATTCCATAAATGGTTGTATTCCGGGGTTCTCCCTGATGAACTCATTTAGTTCCCGTAATTCTGTTTCGGAAATTTCACCTGTTAGTTTTCTGCTGATCAAAAGCCATATACGATCCCTGATTTCCATGAGTAAATGGTTAAA
>DHWT01000108.1:0-1645 GCA_002413325.1 Chitinophagaceae bacterium UBA5175
GAAAATCCCATATTTTCATAGAAACCCCTGGCTTTGTTGTGACGGTTCACATTCAGCTGCAGGAATTCCCCGCCTGCCGCTTTCACCCGGTACAATACATCCATCAACAGCCATTTACCCAGGCCCCTTCCCTGCAGGCGGGTGTCCAGGTAAATTTTATGAAGTTTGAAACCACTGCCCGGAGCAAGCCGGGAATATGATGCATATCCCGCCACCTTCCCTTTATAATAAATGAGCAGAAACTGATGTCCCGAATCCATTTCGGCCGACAGGATATCCTCACGATACATCATATTCATCATATAAGCGATCTGTTCGGGATCAAGGATTTCCCGGTAAGTAACCGGGAAGATCCGGTTCGCCAGTTCATGTACCTGCCATAAATCTTCCTTTAATGCAACCCGCACTTCAATACCCGGAATAAATGGTTCCATTTCGCAGATAAGATTTTAAAATATTTTTCCCATTGATAACATTCCACCTGTTAAAATTGTAAATATAAAAAACAGTATATGGAAAAAAGAAGTTTGGGTAAGTCGGAAATCCGGGTATCCCCGTTTGCATTGGGAGGCAATGTATTTGGCTGGACGGTAGACCGGTCCGGAGCATTCGAAATACTGGATGAATTTACAAAGGCAGGCTTCCAGTTAATTGATACAGCCGATGTGTATTCCACCTGGGCTCCCGGCAATGTGGGCGGGGAATCCGAAACACTGATCGGGGAATGGCTCAGGAAACGAAATAACCGGCAGGACGTGGTGATCGCCACCAAAGTTGGCAAACCCATGGGACCGGGAAAAACGGGTCTTTCCCAAAAATACATCCGGCAGGCCGTGGAAGATTCCCTGAAAAGACTGCAGACAGATTATATTGATTTATACCAGTCTCACGATGATGATCCGCAAACCCCGATGGAAGAAACCCTGGAAACATTTACAAGTCTCATTAAGGAAGGAAAGATAAGAGCCATCGGTGCTTCCAATTTTTCAGCAGAGCGGCTCGCCAGAGCTCTTGAAATCAGCAAAACAAACGGGTATGCCCGTTATGAAACCCTGCAACCACCCTATAATCTATACGACCGCAGTATTGAAACCGATCTTCAGCCACTATGTGTAAAGGAAGGTATCGGTATCATTTCCTATTATAGCCTGGCCAGTGGATTTCTGACAGGTAAGTACCGGACAGATGCGGATCTGAAGAAAAGTGTACGTGGCCGGGGTATTGGGAAATACCTGGACGAAAAAGGAAAGAGAATATTGAATGCACTGGATGAAGTTTCGGCAAAATACCAGGCTTCTCCTGCCAGTATCGCGCTGGCCTGGCTTATGAACCGCCCCGCCGTGGTTGCTCCCATTGCCAGTGCAACCAGTGTGGCGCAGTTACAGGATTTGCTGAAAGCAGTGGAAATAAAGCTGGATGCGGAATCGCTCCGGATCTGGTCGATGGAAGAGAAGGCGGCTCAGGTTTCCTGAGCATTGGTCGTTGGTCGTTGGTCGTTGGTCGTTGGCCGTTGGTCGTTGGCCGGCTTTAGTCTGAAAATCTAACATTCCGGGAGGCTCAGTGGTATGTGCACTGCAAGACCTCCATCCGCAGTTTCTTTGTATTTACTGTTCATATCCAGCGCCGTATCCCACATCGTTTGGAT
>DHWT01000108.1:2036-10840 GCA_002413325.1 Chitinophagaceae bacterium UBA5175
CCGATGGGATCGCAGGTCAGGCCCAGATGGTGCTCCATAGCAATCTCAGCAGCCATCAATGCCTGCCGCTGCGTACCACCCATACTTTCCGTTAAAGCTCCGGCAGCCATCGCAGAAGAAACCCCGATTTCTGCCTGGCATCCCCCCATGGCGGCCGACAGGGTAGCCCCCTTTTTAAAAATACTACCGATTTCAGCCGCCGTTAAAAGGAATGAAACAATCTTCTCCTCCCGGTATGCGTCAGTAAAACAAATGAAATACTGCAGAACGGCCGGTATCACACCGGCTGCCCCATTGGTGGGAGCTGTCACTACTTTACCGAAAGATGCATTTTCTTCGTTTACTGCAAGGGCAAAACAACTGACCCAGTCCAGGATGTATTGAAAATCCTTTCCGCCCGCCCGGATCGCCTGTACCCAACCCTGATAGTCTGAATAGGTTCTTCCCTTCATGAGTTTTTTATTCAGGGCAGCAGCCCGCCGGCTGACCTGCAATCCACCGGGTAAAACACCTTCCGTATGGCAACCCTTGTACATGCATTCCTGCATCACGTTCCAGATGGTTCCGAGTTGATTTTTTATTTCAGTCTCTTCCCGCCATACCTGCTCGTTTTCCATAACCACTTCATAAATCAGAAGTCCGGTTTTCATGCACCAGTGCAGCAAATTGCCGGCTGTATCAATAGGAAAAGGAAGTTGCACTGTTATTTTCTCAGAAGTCCCATCCGATTCCCGTTCAATAAAGCCGCCGCCAATGGAATAATAAGTTTCTGTTATGGGCGCATGCGAAGTGAAATCAGCCTGAAAGCTCAGGGCATTGGGATGATAGGGAAGGGATTCCTTATAATGGAATTCAATATCTGTTGAAGGATCAAAGACAAAGTCCAGACCGGGTGCCAGGAATTTTTTTTTCCTGATATTTTCAATGACCGAGGGAATGACCGAAGTGTTGATCGCAACCGGGTCATAACCGGCGAGCCCCAGCTGGACGGCAATATCGGTTCCATGACCCCTGCCTGTTTTTGCCAGGGATCCGTATAAAAGAACCCGTAAATGAGTGATTTGGGATAACAAACCCTGTTCTTTCAGGGATTTGATAAAATCCTGGCCTGCTCGCCAGGGACCTAAAGTATGAGAGCTGGAAGGGCCAACCCCAATTTTAAAAATATCAAAGACCGAAATGGATTCGTAAGGCAAGAAAATGGTTTCGGTAAAATTACAACAAAAAAACCCTGAACTTTTTGTTCAGGGTCGGTTTAGCAGTTAGTGTCTGGTTACGGCACTTGGAATAAAAATATAAGCCTTGTTCAGTAAGACAGCCTGTTAACCTGAAACGCTGCAGGAATTTATTTTTTTTGAATTTCCGCCTGTTTTTTCTTCCGGGACAGCAATTCGGTGTATCGCTGCTCATTCTGTTCCCACCTTAATTTCCGGGAGAAAATGGCAATGAAAACGACGATGAGCAGGAGTGCCAGCAACAGGACGCCGGGGCTGAATTCAGAGGTACTGCTCATCATGGCAGCCCTTTTATACCACCCTGAAAAAAAATTGAGTACAATAGGGATCACAAACAGGAGCGCCAGAGGAATACCCAGCAGAAATTGCCGGAATAGGCGCCTTTGCTTATCCCGGTTTGCTTTCCAGTATATTATAAAGGCTTCCTCTTTTTCACTGAGCATGGGTAAATAGATTAAAAATTGCTTCGGAAAAGAAATATTGAACAAAAATTGAGGTTTCCGGAGGTATATGGTTAGTTTTCAATATTTTATTTTAATTTTCATATAATTATTCAGCCGTATTAGCGTTGGTTTAAACAAATCCATTGGCTTTGAAGATACCCCTGTTGCTCGCAGAGTACTTATATAAGAACCGGAAGATGGCCCTTCCCGGACTGGGCATCTTTACCCTGGACAAGTCTGTTGTACTTCCTGAAGAAAACGACCGGGCCCTGCTTTCCATGCCCAATGCGGTACAATTTCAAAATGCAAATATAGCTTCGGCCGACAAAGAGCTGATCAGTTTTATTTGTGAGCAGACGGGTAAGATACGACCCCTGGCCATTTCGGACCTGGATTCCTATCTGAACCTCGGAACTGAAATGCTGAATATCGGCAAACCCTTCTACCTGGAAGGGATAGGAATGATTACCAAAAACAAAGCCGGCAAATTCGATTTTGCACCCGGAGAATATACCCTGATCCATGAAAACACGGGTGATTCGGAACATGGGAAGAAAAAATTATATGCCAGGGATAAAAAACAGTTGCATATCCCATCAGCGATCCAAAACAGGAGCCTGCTGCGATTACTGGCTGTAATCGGGGCACTGGTCATTGTGGGATGGGGCGGTTGGATCATGTATAAAAAAAATAATACGGCAGTATCAGGAAAACTGACGGATACAGCTACTGTGGTCCAGGAACCTCCTCTTTCCGCTAATGATTCCGTTACCGTAAAATCTGCCCATCTTGATTCTTCCAAGAAGAACCTGAACGACACTGCCATTCCGGCTGCTGACAACGGAGGGCCATCAACCAATTATAAATTCGTCATCCTGTCCACCTACAATAAGCCTCATGCCCTCCGCAGGTATAACCAGCTTTCTTCCTTCGATCTGAAAGTACATCTGTACCAGAAAGATTCCAGCTTTTTCAAAGTGTATTTTCAATTTCCGGCCATGGCCAGGGATACCAGCCATATTAAAGATTCTCTTCGCAGGGTATATGCAGCCAATGTTACCATTGAACCTTAAATTCCTGCCGTTTAAAATTCTTTTTCCTTCATTGGATTTTACTAACTTGAATTCAATTTAAAAGATTGAATATGCATCCCATTGTTTTGCCATCATTAAAGAAATTTTTTGTTTTATCCGTTTCATTTTTATTGGCAACTGAATTATTGTCTGCCCAGGCAGGAAAAGGAGATCCCACACTGACGGAATTTTATTCACCGGTTCCGAAAATAGTCACACCCGGAAAAACCGATGCGGAGCCACCCAGCGACGCCATCGTTTTATTTGACGGCAAAAACCTGGATTTGTGGCGGGCTGAAGGTCCCGATACCAGCAAAGCAGCAGGCTGGAAAGTACACGATCATATCATGACAGTGGACAAAAAAGCCAAAGGCATTCTTACCCGGCAAAAATTTGTTGACTACCAGCTGCATGCTGAATTCAGGATTCCGGAAAACATTACCGGTTCCGGGCAGGCAAGGGGTAATAGCGGAATTTTTCTTGCCTGTATTTCTGATAGCGGGGCAGATGTGGGATATGAATTACAGGTGCTTGACAATTATAATAACACCACCTATGTGAATGGGCAGGTCGGCAGTATTTATAAACAAAGTGTTCCCCTGGCCAACCCGAGCCGTAAACCGGGTGAATGGCAAAACTATGAAGTGATATGGACAGCCCCCCGGTTCAAAGCCGATGGCAGCCTGGATGCTGCCGCCCGCGTAACCGTTTTTTTGAATGGAGTGCTTGTGCAAAATAATTATACCCTGAAGGGCCTTACCCAGTATATCGGGCAACCGTATTATAAGAGTCACGGGGCAGCACCCATCAAACTGCAGGCCCATGGCGATCCCAGCGAACCCATCAGCTTCCGCAATATCTGGCTGAGACCTTTGTGAGTGATGAGTGATGAATTATGAGTGATGAATTATGAATTATGAATTCATAATGAACGTGAACGTTTTTCGCAGATTTTATATCGTGTACATATCCTCGTTCCATACCTAACTCATCACTCATAACTCATAATTCATAACTCATAACTCTCAAGACCCTGCTTACTTCGAAACATACACTGCCCCGTCGGACAGTTGTTTCAGCAGCACCATATTTTTATTTTGAAGGATTTCCTGCAGGCCGGGCATTTCCGGGTTATCCAGGTCCCGGAACCAGACCAGGTAGGTCTTTGGTATGGAATAGTATTGCTGTACCCTGGATGGAAAGGCAGAAAAAGGCAGCTGGCGGGCGGCAAGCCCGGTAATAAAATAAACTGCTTCCCCGGCATTGGAATAAATGGGTATGCCCCGATCAAAGCCTGATTTATTTTTTTCAACATACTGTACAATCTCCGACTGAACAAAGGGATCTTCACGGTACCCCGGTACACCGGCATCCTTTACACCGTCGTAGTATTCATAATCCGCCGCTAACTGGATATTCAGAAACCAGGCAGCGATCAATAAAAAAGAAATACTGCTTACCCATTTCAGCCGGTATGTTGTTTTAGATATATAGCCCGGCACCCACCAACTCAAGCTCCATAACAACGGCATGAACATCGGCGACAGCAAACGGCTGGTGAATTGTTCATAACGGGTAAGGGTAGATGTAAATAACATAAAAACGCAATACATCCATCCGGTAACCGCGATCACGTATTCAAATCCGTATCCGGATTTCTTATGCCGGCGGGTAACCAGAAAGGCCAGTGAAAAAACAAGCAGCACCAGACCGGTCAGTAATACTGCCAGTGCGGGCCTCCTGTCAATCAGGAGCCAGTCGCTGGGCACCCCGCCAAAATATTCCATGATTTTCAGGATCCCGGTATCATTCTTCGGACGCATCCCCATGGCCAGGCCGGTAAGCATGTAATTACGGATGATATTGACCAGGAACAAAGAGCTGGAAAGGCTGCCGAAAATCAGGCAATGGATCATCCGCCTGCGCATAGGCAGTTCCGGATTAAACATCACCAGGCCCGCCCCTGTAAGGACCAGGAAAACACCGGCATATCTCGTTAAACAGGCAAAAGCACAGACCAGCGCGGAAATCAAAAGCCAACGGACTGTCAGCTGCCTGAGATAATTGGATATACTGATGATAAATAAAAGGATCAGCAGTAGAAACAGGGTTTCGGACCAAAGCAGGGAATAGACTTCCTGCAGCGCCGGGCTGAATAAAATACAACAAAGTAAGATCCGCTTATACCAGCCGGAATAAAAGCGAAATCCATTCATAATCCCACCACTCACATAAAGCAGTGAACCAAATAAAATTCCATTCAGAACAGGAGCAAACTGCAGGGGATCCAGACGCGTGAAAAATGACAGGATGGTTAAAAAAAAAGGATATGCTATAGGAAAATCATTGACCGGAAGATTTTCGAATGAGATAAATCCTTTCCCTTCCACCATATGCCGGGCGGCGCTGAGATAGGTTACTGAGTCCGGGGAAACACCGATACCACTGTGTTTTGAAAAAATCTGTACCAGGACAAAACCGGCTGCGGCGGCAATCAGGGAATCCATGTTGCCTGAAATGGAAAATAAACGCGACTTTACTTTCATGTGTTAAATCGAAGTTATAGGATTTATGATAGTTCATTTGAATTCGATGGATTAATTTCAATTTTTGTTCCAGACCGACTATTGATGAACAGATTTTTTTTTCTCGCGCTGACCATCTTTGGCGTGGCACCTGTAAGGGCCCAGATTTTTGGAGGAACACCTCCTTCT
Source organism: Chitinophagaceae bacterium UBA5175 (assembly GCA_002413325.1). Classification (GTDB taxonomy): domain Bacteria; phylum Bacteroidota; class Bacteroidia; order Chitinophagales; family Chitinophagaceae; genus Puia. The sequence goes on from DHWT01000108.1 coordinate 7,502, forward strand.
ATCCGGTGGAAACAAATGCAAACGGTTCCCGCGAAAATTATTTATCCGCCGGGCCTGGATTCGGAAGCCCGCGAAGTCGCTTACCTGGTTTCCCATTTGAGCCGGACCACGTTGTCCACGATTGGAAATCGGCAAAAACCAATCGATATTGTTTTTCACAACCTGACAACCGTGCCCAATGCCTACGTGCAGCTGGCACCCTTCCGGAGTGAATTTCAGCTTACCCCTCCGCAAAACAGCTTTGAATTGGGAAGCCTTCCCTGGAACCAGACCCTGGCCATTCATGAATACCGACACGTACAACAATACAATAATTTTAGAGTAGGCCTTTCCAAAGTATTTTATATACTGGCGGGGCAGGATGGTCTCGCTTTTGCCAATAATCTATCCGTGCCGAACTGGTTTTGGGAAGGCGATGCGGTTTACCAGGAAACCCTGGTCAGCAGGCAGGGCAGGGGCCGGCTCCCGCTTTTCCTCACCGGGTTTGAATCGCTCTGGATCTCACAAAAGAATTACTCCTGGATGAAAATCCGGAATGGTTCTTACCGGGATTTTGTTCCCGACCATTATCCGCTGGGTTATATGATGGTGGCTTATGGAAGAGAAAAATACGGGGATGATTTCTGGGCCCGGACCGCTGTGGATGCAGCGGCTTTTAAAGGTTTTTTCTACCCGTTTCAGAAAGCCATAAAAAAAAATGCAGGTATTCCCTATGATTCATTCCGTATAGCCGCCCTGGATTATTTTCAAAGGCAGCTCCCCGAAAAAGCATATTCAGGCCCCGCTGCGGTATATGGAAAAGGGCAGCGTCATTTTGTTGCGGACGAATTATTTCCCCAATTCACCGACAGCAACCAGCTCATTTTCCTGAATAGTAGTTACCGGCTTCCACCGGCATTTGTTAAACAGGAAGCCGGCAAAGAAAAACAGTACCGCATCAAATTCCGGTCAGTTACCCTGGATGACGCCTTTTCTTACCGCGACCATAAAATCGTCTATACCGCATACGAACCAGATCTGCGTTGGGGATGGCGTGATTATTCAGTTATCCGGCTTCTGGACCTGGAAACAAAAAAAGATTCCCGGCTTACCCGCAAAACAAAATATTTTTCACCCGATATCTCTCCCGATGGCAAATCCGTCGTGGCGGTCAACCTGACCCGGGATGGAACCTGTTATTTGGATATCCTGGACATCCTTTCGGGAAAAATTTTATTACAGCTTCCAAATCCCGACCGGCTGGTGTATACCTATCCGAAGTTTATTACAGACAGCCTCCTGGTAGCAGCTGTAAGAAATAAAAAAGGCCAGATGGGTCTGATGCGGGTAGAAATTCCTTCCGGCAGGCAGCAAATACTGGTAGACTGGTCCATGGAAGTGCTGGGATATGTTTCAGTAAACAATAACCAGGTTTTTTTTACCCGCTCCTGGCAGGGAAAGGACCAGGGATTTTGCCTGCGTGACGGCCGGGTTTACCCTTTGAACGCAGATACCCAAACCGGCAACTATCAGTTGTCCGGGGGATATGGGAAACTGGCATGGAATCACTTTACCAGCGCCGGTTATCGTTTACAGGTTTCCGGGAGCAAAGATGTATTCCGCAAAGAACCCGAAATCTTCAGCCCATTGGATACGGCAGAAAAACATGACGTATATGCCCTGGATCGTCCACCATACCAGATCCCGTACCCGATTCCGGATACCCTTTTTCCTGTAAAGCCTTACCGTTCTTTTACACATCCATTTAATTTTCACAGCTGGAGACCTTATATCAATGAACCGGATTATACATTTGCCCTGCTCGGTCAGAACGTATTGAATAGTCTTCAGTCGGAAATATTCATCGGATATAACAGCAATGAACAGTATAAAAAGGCCGGAATGGATTTTACCTACGGTGGATTATTCCCCTATATCAATATCGGGGCGGAATACCTGATCGACCGTAACGGGTACTATCATACGCAGAAAATTTACTGGAATGAATTTCTTAGTTATGCCGGACTTTCCGTTCCGCTGAACCTGAGCCGGGGCCGGTGGCTGACCAGCCTGGAAGGGGGCGCTAATCTTTCTTATCACCAGCAATACTTTCCGGCGCCCTATAAAGACAGTATCGGGAATACAAATTATCTGAGCATCGATCCGCAACTTCTTTTTACGCATCAGCTCCAGGCGGGCAGGATGCAGATATATCCTTCTTTTGCGCAGACCCTGCTGATACAATACAACCGGGCGGTTTCGAATATTTCCGGAAACCAGTTTCTTGCTTCAGCAAATTTCTATTTCCCCGGCCTGACTTCAACGCATAGTCTTGTTTTTAAAGCAGCCGTTCAGCAGCGCGATTCATTAAACCAGGTCAGGTTTTCCAACAGTTTCCCCTTCTCCAGGGGATATTCCGGACAAAACTTTTACCGGATGTACGGTTTCGGTATCAATTATAATTTTCCCCTGGTATATCCTGACTGGGGTTTTGCAAACCTGGTTTACTTTTTAAGGATCCGTGCCAATGCATTTTATGATTATACCGGCGTTCCTCTTTATGCCACCAACGGCCCCGGTGTTCAGTCCCAATACCGGTCTGCCGGTCTGGAAATTTACCTGGATACCAAATGGTGGAACCAGCTTCCCCTGAGTTTTGGCATCCGCTACAGCCGTCTCCTGGATCCGGACTACGAAGGAAGGGGGCCAAACCAGTGGGAGCTGATCCTGCCACTGAATATACTGGACAAGGGTTACAGCAGCCATGTATCCAATCTGTAGAAAGATCCTCCGCATCCCCCCGGAACTTCTTAATTTTGCGCGCCTCCGGAGAAAACTTATCCGGCCCCCAAGTATGAAGTATACATCAGAAATTGAGAAAAGAAGAACATTTGCCATCATTTCCCATCCGGATGCGGGGAAAACGACACTGACGGAAAAATTTTTGTTATTTGGTGGTGCCATTCAAACGGCAGGCGCCGTCAAAAGCAATAAGATCCGGAAACACGCCACCAGCGATTTTATGGAAATAGAACGGCAACGCGGTATATCCGTGGCCACTTCCGTGATGAGCTTTCAATATAAGAACATGCTCATCAACCTGCTGGATACGCCGGGTCATAAGGACTTTGCCGAAGACACCTACCGGACCCTCACGGCCGTCGACAGCGTGATCCTGGTAATAGACAGTGTGAACGGGGTGGAAGAACAAACCAGGAAACTGACGGAGGTGTGCCGGATGCGCGACACGCCCGTCATTGTCTTTATCAATAAAATGGATCGGGACGGGAGAAACCGTTTCGAACTGATGGAAGAAATTGAAAAAGAATTACACCTCAGGCTGCATCCGATGACCTGGCC
>DHWT01000230.1:0-3244 GCA_002413325.1 Chitinophagaceae bacterium UBA5175
CAGGCTAGACCGGATGGAAAAAGCCGGGCTCTTGATAACCTGTCGAGGATCGATGTATCCAATCTGAGTCAATATAAACAAGATCTTCAGTGAAATCCCTGACCTTTTTATCCATCTTCGTTTTCATGACAGCCTGCAGTAACCGGACTGATATCCCAAAGGATATTATCCCGCCGGATTCCATGCAGGGAATCATGAAAGACGTTATCATGGCTGAACAGTATTCGGCCACATATATTACCAGGGATACGCTCAGGCATGATAAAGTGAAAGCCAACCAGGACCTGCTGGAAGCGATTTTTAAAATGCACCATACCACGCGGGCCTCTTTCAAAGGGAGCCTGGATTTTTATGAATCCAGGCCGGACCTGAACAAGAAAATTTTTGATAGTCTCGTAGCATACGCTAACCGGCACAAGGCGGAATTGTATGCCCCCAAGCCCCTGGTAAAACCTAAGATGGTACCGTAAATAAGCCGCATCATTTCATAACTTCATGTTATGAACAAAGTATACTCCTTTGCCCTGGATGCCATCAGGGACATCCCGGACGGCGCCACCCTGATGCTGGGCGGATTTGGTTTATGCGGTATTCCTGAAAACAGCATTAAAGCCCTGGTACAGACCGGTGTGAAAAATCTTACCTGCATTTCCAATAATGCCGGGGTTGATGATTTCGGACTGGGATTATTATTAAAAACGCGGCAGATCAATAAAATGATCAGTTCCTATGTGGGCGAGAATGCCGAATTCGAGCGGCAGTTGTTACAGGGAGAACTTGAAGTTGATCTGGTGCCGCAGGGAACCCTGGCTACCCGGATCCAGATGGCCGCCATGGGCATTCCTGCCTTTTATACACCTGCGGGATATGGAACCGAAATCGCGACAGGAAAGGAGACCCGGGAATTCAATCATAAAATGTACCTGATGGAGCATGCCCTGCATGCGGACTATGCCATCGTTAAAGCCTGGAAGGGGGACCGACTGGGAAACCTGGTATTCAGGAAGACGACCCGGAATTTTTCTACTTCCATGGCCAAAGCCGGAACGATTACCATTGCAGAAGTGGAAGAACTGGTAGAGCCGGGTGCGCTGGATCCGGATCATGTACATGTAGCCGGTATTTATGTACACCGGATTTTCCAGGGAAGTCATTATGAAAAAAGGATAGAAAGAAAAACAATACATATCGAATCGAAATAAAAGGATCTTCACGGGTCAATTTTTTTTGGATCGCAAACCGCTACAGGATCATAGTTTCCGGAAAGGTGGTTTTCAGAATTTCGAAGAAGACCTTAGGGAATTCATTCCTCAAAAAAAATAATTATGGCACTGGATAAATTTGGGATTGCAAAAAGGATCGCGCAGGAGTTGCGGGACGGCATGTATGTGAACCTCGGCATCGGGATTCCAACGCTTGTGGCCAATTATATTCCGGCGGGAATTTCAATAATGATACAGTCTGAGAATGGCATGCTGGGTATGGGCCCTTATCCGGATGAAGAATCGCTGGATCCGGATCTGATCAATGCGGGCAAGGAAACTGTCACAATTTTGCCTGGCGGGGCATTTTTCGACAGTGCTGAAAGTTTTGGAATGATCCGTGCGGGCAAGGTGGACATGACGGTGCTCGGTGCGATGGAAGTTTCTGAAAAGGGAGACATCGCCAACTGGAAAATCCCGGGTAAGATGGTAAAGGGCATGGGTGGAGCCATGGATCTGGTAGCCAGTGCCAGAAATATTATTGTTGCCATGCAGCACACCAATCCGAAAGGAGAGTCCAAATTGCTGGCAGCATGCGCGCTTCCCCTTACGGGCATTCGATGTGTGAAACGAATTGTGACCGAACTCGCTGTACTGGATATAACCCCGGCAGGGTTTTTATTAATGGAGCGGGCCCCGGGCGTCAGCGTGGACGAAATCCGCTCAAAAACTTCCGGCAAATTGATTGCCGGAAGCGATGTGCCTGAAATGATGGTATAAAATGGGGTTTAAAAAACTGACATCGAAAATCCGGATATTTTGCTCAACCGGAACGGCCTGTAAAAGGGTAAATAAAAATGAAGCTTTTCCACCTGCGCCATTTGATTTTTATTTACCTGCTGGCTATGACTTTTTTTAAGCAGGCAGCGGGACAAAACATTATTGCATATTATGCTGGAAATGCCGGGCAATTCAGTGAATACCCGGTTTCCAGGCTTTCTCATATTATTTTCAGTTTTTGCCATTTAAAAGGAAACAAACTCTCTGTTGACAATCGTTCTGATAGCATCACCATACGCGCCCTGGTTGGATTAAAGAAAAATAATCCTTCACTGAAGATCTTATTGTCTCTTGGCGGATGGGGCGGCTGTAAGAACTGTTCGGTAGTTTTTTCTACCGAATCCGGCAGGGCGGATTTTGTGGAATCCGTACTTGCCCTGACTGATTACTTTCAAACAGACGGTATTGATCTCGACTGGGAGTTCCCTTCGTTGGCTGCTTTCCCGAATCATCCTTACAAGCCGGAGGACAAAGTACATGTTAATATGCTTATCCGGGCATTGAGGATCGGGCTGGGTAATGCAAAGGAGATTAGCGTAATCTGTGCCGGGTTTGATCCGTACCTGGAGAACTCGCTTGATTTGCCGGCCCTGGCTCCTTATGTGAATCGTATCAACCTGATGACATATGATCTGATCGGCAGCCAGGCACAATATTCAGGTCACCAAAGCTCACTCTATGCCACCTCATGGCAATCCGCATCGGCCGACCGGGCAGTGCGGTACCTGGATTCTTTAAAAATTCCGAAAGCAAAAATAGCTATCGGCGTAGCATTTTATGCACGTCAGTACCAGGTATTCGAAAACCGGGACCATGGATTGAATCAGCCGGCGCAGTTTAAGAAATTTGTGACGATGCGGCAGGTTCGTAAAAATTATACGGATGTTCAAGGGTACACTACGTATTGGGATCCGGAAGCTGCTGCAGCATATAAATTCAATAACCGGAACAAAATCTTTTTGACCTACGACGATGAACGTTCCGTAGCAGCCAAATGCGCCTATGTGAAAGAAAAGGGATTGAATGGCATTTTCTTCTGGCAGCTGCGGCTGGACAAACCCCATGATGGATTACTCGATGTTATGGCGGATGCGATGCGCATTCATTACAATCATAAGTGAAGCTGAAGGGGTATTCAGGCGGTGGCAGGCAGGTATAAACTAATCGATCAGGTTATTCTTCACGGCAAAGAAAACCAGTCC
>DHWT01000230.1:3558-5604 GCA_002413325.1 Chitinophagaceae bacterium UBA5175
CGGGGACTCACTTCGAGTTTTTGTGCTATTTCCTGGGCCGTGAATTCCATACAGATATATTTCACCACCTCGCGTTCGCGCTCACTCAGGGTTACTTCCGTGTTCAGGTTGGGAATTACTTTGGTCCGGGCATGTGATTTCTTCAGCAGGATGCGGTTCACAAAATTGTTCAGATAATATCCCTTGGAAGTAACTTCCATAATGGCCCGTTTGATCTCAGCAGGATCGGCACTTTTCAATAAATAACCATTGGCCCCGATCTCCATCATATGGCTTACGAAGCGTTCGTCTTCGTACATAGTCAGGGCGATAATATGAATTTGTGGATATAATTTTGCAATGGATTTTGTGGTTTCGATGCCATCTTTCAGGGGCATCCGCAGATCCATCAGGATCACATCCGGCTGGGATACTGCAAGTCCTTCAAGCAGTTCCTGACCATTCTCCGCTTCCTGTACGAACTTGATATTGCTATAGGCGCGAAGGGACAGGATAACCCCTTTCCGGAAAATTTTATGATCGTCAGCGATGGCAACTTTGATAAATCCCATAGGTATTGTATCTTCTGTCGACTAAAATTAAGCATTAATTGCTTTCGTTGGCTGGCTTCAGTTCATCATCTCTGTTCAGCTCAATGGTTACCTTATAATAGGTTTGTGACAGGTCCTTTTCGAAAAAAATTTTTCCCTGAAGCACTTTAAGCCGGCTTTGGATATTTTTCAAACCCAGCCCGACATTGCTTTTACCCAGTTTTTCAAAATCCGCCTGCGTCAGCCCGCGTCCGTCATGGTGTAACCGGATAAAAAACCGTTGTCCGCTGGTATTCTGCGTGAGGTGGATAAAACTGGCATTGCTGTGTTTGAGGATATTATTGATGAGTTCCTGGATGATTCGGAAAATAATGAGCTCATTTTCAGCTTTCAGCCGCTCCCGGTAATCGTGAAACCTGGAACTGGCGTTCATACTGCCAGACCCGCTGATCTTCTGGAACAGGTCATTTACGGCGGATTCAAGACCGAAATTCTTCAGGGTCGGTGGCATCAGGCTATGCGAGATATTACGGATCAGCTGGATGGTGTCGTCGATGATCTGTTTGGCATTGTAAATACTCTGGAGCTGGGTTTGTTTGTCCAGGTTTACAAAGTTTTCGTTGAGGTAGAGCCTGGCAGTGGCGAGCAGGGGGCCGGCGTCGTCGTGCAGGTCAGCTGCGATGCGCTGGCGTTCTTCTTCCTGAAGACGTATGGAAGCGTTTAATAAAGTCTTTTGTTGGTCCTGTTCCATGCGCTGGAGCTGTTGCTGGTAGCGGATCACCTTTCGCTGGTGAAAGCTGATGAATACGATCAGTCCGATCGTAAGGGCCAGCATTCCGATGGTGCCGAAAAACAGCACCATTGAAATATTATTATCCGGGCTTAAAGCTTGCAGTAGTATCATTACGAAGGGTCAGGGTTTTGGTGATGATTTGTTACCGGTCTTCTGATCTGGTAAAATCAACAGGTTGGTTTTCAGGGGGTGGGTTTTTTTTCTGATAATACAATAAAAAAAAGGCAGCCGAAAAGATAAAACTTGTTAAAATATTGGCATATGTATTAATAATCCAGAATTGATCCATTTCTCTTGCGGACAAGCGATTTGCTACTATAAATAAAAACAATGTACTCGAAACAAACAGGAGTAATCCAACTACAATTAAAAATACCGGATTGAATATATTATTTACCGGTTCACCTGTTGGTTTCATGATATTCATGAAATAAATAAGGGAAAGGATCAGAAAAAATACGGATTCTATTGCACTTAATTCTGAGTTGAATTTGTCAGGCTCTCTTTTTAAATAAAATATAAAATATAGCAGATAAAAAAATGAAAATACCCCGATTAAAATTTTTATAAGTCTTTGATTAAGTATTAGATAAAAAAAATAAGCTATAAAGATATATTCTACTATGGAAAATATATTCCATAGCAAATACAGATGATTTTTAGCTTGTTTCGAATAAGAAAGAAAGAAATCAAAAAAAATTGAAATGGTACAAAATAAAAAAA
>DHWT01000137.1 GCA_002413325.1 Chitinophagaceae bacterium UBA5175
CCCCTTCCTGCACATTCAGTTCCACGATTTCCCCGGAAATATCCGAACTCATTTTTACTTCTACTTCCGGATAAATCTTTCCACTGGCTGTAACGGTTTCTATAATGGTGTGTTTATTTACCTTTTCCACGGAGACCCTGATCCCTTCATCTTTTCCGATGACACCCGCCTTCTTTAAAATGACGAGAAGGAGTATAAGAACCAGGAGACTGACTATGATCCAGACTAGCTTTTTATTCATAAGAGGTTGTTGTAAAGATGTTATTATAATTTTATACCGAGCCCTTTGTAATATTCCAGCACTTTCATCCGGAAAACATAATCATACTGGGCAATCAGCACATTGATGCGGGCAGTAAATAAATTGTTCTGATTGGTTAGATAATCAATGGTATTCAGCATACCGATATTATATCTTTTGGTTGCCAGGTCGAATGATTTTTCCGCAACGATAACCGCTTTTTTATTCGCCTCGAATTTCTCCATGGATGCAACCGCATTATAATAGGCCTGGTAAACACCCTGTTTTAAGTTAAGCAGGTCATTGTCTTTGGTAAGCTTCGCCGATGCCACATTCAGCTGGGCCTTTTTATAATTCGTCCGCGCGCTGTTTCCGTTAAAAATGGGGATATTTAATTGAAGGCCCACCTGCTGACCAAAGTTATTGCTCATCTGATCCCCATATCCCTGAAAGGCTTTCCATATAGACTGGCTGCTGTATACGGGATTCGGGTTGGTGATGAACACCTGGTATTGATCATTGGTGATGGGATTCAATGCATAACCATTTGTGGCGGTTATAATACTCTGATATTCCACATGGCGCAGGTTATTAAAAAAATTATCTCCCAAAGCACCATAAGCTGAAAGGGTCGGATATAAGCGGCCGCGCGTATAATCCACATATTTCTGCGACGCACTGATGCGCAGGTCATTCATTTTTTGCTGGGGGAAAGTTCCGACAGCAATGGAATAGACCAGGTCTGGCTGAAGCGTGGCAATGGGTTCTACAGGAATGGTTTCGACAGGAGGTGTATCGAGGTCAAAAGGAGCCGCTGCGTCCAGGTTCAGAATGGCTTTCAGCTGGAGGTTGTTGATATCATAGGTTTCCTGCGCGTTAATAACTGCAGCTGTATCCGTGGCAAACTGCACTTCAAGTTCCGCCGCATTCAGTTCAGGTACCGATCCGGCGTTTACCAGTGCACGGGTATTGTCGAGCTGCTGTTTGGTCAAAATGAGTTTGGTTTTTGCCAGGGTCACCTGCTCTTTCGATAATAAGGCGCTGAGATAAGCGGCTGCCACATTGAGGGTAACGTCATTTTTGATCTTATCAATATTGATAACCTGGGCTTCATAACTGTATTTATTGGATTCCACGGCCCTGCGTAAGGCGAACCAGTTGAAGAGTGTGATGCCGACGTTGAGGTTATAAAATTGGGAAAGCCCCTGCGTATTTGTGTAAATATTGGTTGTCTGGTTAATGGAACGGCCAAAGTTCAATCCCAGGGCAGTAGCTGCGTTGGCGGTACCCAGCTGGGTCATTTTAGCCTGGTCATAAGACATCTTGTAAGTCCGTGAATCGATATCAGCCTGTTTAATGGAAATATTATTGGTCATCGCATATTCCACGCAACGGCGAAGGTCCCATTTATCCTGGGCAGCAGTATTCAGAAACAGAAAGGAAAGGAGAGCGGATAGGAATAAGGTTGTATGGGTCGTTCGCATGAAATAAGGTTTATGGAGAGGCGTCCGCTGGCTCCTGTTTTTTTGATGGCTGTCGGAAATATTGCTAAAATAAAGAATCCAATCCCATTCCCAATCAAAAAAAACCTAAAATGGCGTTAGAATGATAAACGGAATGCCTGATCCAGATCCCCCGTGAGGTAGTCGGCTGATTCCAGGCCAATATATATCCTTAACATCCGGTGCTCCGCATTCAGGGCATCAAAATCGGCATCCTCCATACCGGCACACCTGGGTAATATGAGTGATTCATGACCTCCCCAACTAACGGCCATCATGATGTGCTTTAGGTTTTCGCAAAAACGTACAATTTCTGCTCTCGTGCCTGCTTTGATAAAAAAACTGATGAGTCCGCCCGCATTTTTCATTTGCTTCTTCGCAAGTTCGTATTGGGGAAAGGAAGGGTCAAGGGGGAATAAAACCGATTCGACACGGGCATGTTTTTTCAGATACCGGAGCACATCCCGGGTGGTGGCTGTAATCCGCTCCAGGCGTGCTTCCAGGGTTCTCAAACCCCGTATCAGCAGCCAGGCATTGAAGGGCTGAATGCCACTGCCAACGGCCAGGTATTCACAGTCAAATATTTTTTTCATCATCTCCCGGCTGCCGGTCAGTATGCCACCCAGGGTATCACTGTGTCCGCCGATATATTTTGTTGCGGTCTGCATACTGATGTCAATACCCATCGGTATGGGTTTCTGATATAGCGGGGTGCAGTACGTGTTATCCATTAGAGTAACCAGGCCATGACGTTTTGCAAAAGCCGCGACCGCTTCCAGATCCTGGACCACAAAATTCCAGGAGTTCGGACTTTCCAGGTAAATAAATCGGCTGTTGGGCCGCCTGGCCGCTTCAAATTGCCTGATATCTGTTCCTTCTACATAAGTGGTATCCACACCGAAGCGGGAGAAAATCAGGTCAAACATCTTTTTTACCCAGGTGTAGGGATTTTTAACGGAAATGATATGATCTCCCTTACTCACATTTGCGAGAACAGCCACAAATATGGCCGCCGCCCCGCTATTGAAAACCAGACAGTCTTCCGCTTCATCCAAAGCCGCCAGTTTCTTTCTTAAGATATCTACCGTCGGATTCAATCCCCGGCTGTACAGATAGCCGGAATATTCATCGGCAAATAATTTTTTCAACTCCTCCACGGTATTTACCCGGAAGTTGCTGGTTTGCATGATGGGTGGCGCCACTGCATTAAAATAATCTGACCGGTCCTCTCCCAGTTCATTCAGTATATATGAAAGATCCATTTCAGCATTTTTTATTTGATAAACAGGATTTGAAAATAACCAATCCCCCCTTACCCTGTATATAAAATTTTGGCGCCGGTGTTTCAAATGCGTCAGATTCCTTCTACATAGTATACCAAATCGCGTCCGGGGTAATCCTTCATTTATTCTCAGACCACCAGCCTGCATATTCCCTGTCTGTGCTTAACAGCATTTCATGGGTTCCACAGGTTGCCGGCTTTCCCTGTTTTAAGAAAATGATGGAATCACAAAGTTGAATCGTTGACAGACGGTGGGCAATTACAATGATCGTTTTTTTCTGATTGTAAAACCAGCGAAGCGTTTCCTGAACCTGCCGCTCACTTTCCGGATCGAGCGCTGAAGTCGCTTCGTCCAAAATCAATATCGCCGGATCCCGGTACAGGGCGCGCGCAATGCCCAGCTTTTGTTTCTGACCACCTGAGAGGTTGATTCCCTGTTCCCGGATAACGCTGTGGTACCGGCCGGGCAATCGGGCAATGAATTCATGCAGCCCGAGCCGTTGACTGATATCATAAATCCGTCCCAGGTCAGGTACCGGATCGCCCAATGCAATATTCGATATAAAATTTCCCTGGAACAGATCCGTTTGCTGGGGTACCGCTGATACCCGGTCCCTCAACAGGTTGGTGGATATGTCCTGAATATCCATTTCCCCGATCAGGATATTCCCTTCACTGAGGGGATAGAATTTTTGAATTAGTGATAGCAGGGTTGATTTCCCGCAACCGCTTTCACCCATGACGGCCGTAATCCGGTTTTCCGGTATCCGGAGTTCCAGGCCACTGAATACGGTGTTTGCCGGCCCATAACTGAAATGAACATTTTTTAAAACAAGGTCGCCTCCGGGAAACCGGTTCATGCCCGGCCCGCCATGATTCTCCTTTTCTGTTTCCAGATCGATGATTTCGTAAAGACGGTCAGCAGCAATCAGGGCATCCTGCATGGACTGGTTGGCCCCGATCAGCGCCTGAACCGGAGTGGTAAAAAATGCCGTCAGGGTATAAAATGACAACAGTTCGCCGGGCGATATAACCTGCCCGATCACCAGGTAGCTACCGGTCCATAAAATGGTAATGGTCAGCAGCCGGGTAATCCATTCAGTGGCGTTCGCCAGCAGGAGAACGCTACGGCTGCTGATAAATACGGCACGCATCAGCGAAATAAACCTGTTTTCGGTTTTCAGGTTGAACCATGCCTGCACTCCGAAACGGCGGATCGTGGACACTCCCTGGATGCTTTCCACCAGCTGGCTTTCCAGGGCCGCACCGGCTTCCATCATACTTCTTTGCCATTTCGCATTCAACCGGTTACTGATCCCGTAGATCAACAGGTAACCGGGAATGGCCAGTAACATGATCAGGGCGAGTTTCCAGTAATAAATAAACATGGCCGTTATGCTCAATACCATCGTGAGCATATTCACGATTACACCGAGCGCCACATCATTGATAAATAGCCGGACGCGCACCGCATCGTTTACCCGACTGATGATCTCCCCGACCCGCATGCTGTCAAAAAAGCGCTGTGGCAGTTCCAGCAGGTGTTTATAATAACCGAGTATCAGCCGGCTGTCGATCTGTTGCCCGGTCCGCAATGCCATGAGTGACTTGAGATAACCTGTAATTACCTGGAAACAAAGCAGCCCGATCATCAAAAGGCTAAGTATATTCAACAGGTGTTTGTTCGCATCGGGTAATACAAAATCTATTATTTTCTGTACATAAATGGAAGTGGACAGTCCGAGCATCGTATAAACCCCTGCGCCCAGCAGTGCCTGCAGTAGCAAATTCCGGTGGGGTCCGATTAATTGCCAGAACCGGAAGAAAGCAGATTTTTTTTCGTTGCCCCTCCGGAATTGATCAGAGGGTAACAGCAACAGGATCACGCCGCTCCAGCTTTTTTCAAAAACCGGCCGGGGCCTTGTAATTAATTTCCCGATTGCAGGATCCATATAGCGGACCCACTTTTTTCTGATTTTATAAACGACAACAAAATGCTGCAAACCGTTTTCCAATACCAGGTGAAAAACCGCGGGAAGCGGAATACCTGCCAGGGCAATCCCCACCGCTTTCGCTCCCCTGGCCTGGAAATGCAACTGTTCAGCGGCTTCTATTAAACCAAACAGGCTGGTTCCCTGTTTGTCGGTTCCGGCATATTGCCTGATCCGGCTAACAGGAACATGCAGGCCGAAATAAGATGCAACCGAGGCCAGGCAGGCGGCCCCGCAATCTGACGCGTCCCGCTGTTTAACCTGAATAGATTTTTTCATCCGGTTAATGGTTTTTATAAACCGGGAGGCGGTCCGGATTGAGCCAGTCATCCATCCCGTCATATAATAATTGCCATAAGGAGCGGTTGGCAGTAATGAACCTGGCCTGAAAACCCATTCCTTTCTTTAATTCTCCGGAATACCCATTGGGCAGTTTAAGAATTTGTTCATTCAGCCGGCACCTGACTTTGAAGACGGACAATTTATCCAATAGAATAAAATCGTTATCAATCGAATAAATGCTGCCGGTGGCCACGCCGAAATAATTGTAGTTAAAAGCATCCACCTGGAACCGTACCGGCTGTCCTGTTTTAAGCAAACCGATGTCTTTGGATGAAACATAACATTCGGCCATCAGAATACCACCCGGGCTGATGGAACAAATCTGTTCTCCCGCCTGCACCGAATTGCCCGTGTAATGACCATTGAAGGCCTGGAGATAACCCGACACGGATGCCCGGATGCGGTCCGTTTCATACAACTGGTTGAGTTCTTCCTTCCTGGCAAGGCATTGCTTCAGCTCTGATTTATATTTAACAAGATCCGACTGCCAGTCGGCCATCTGTTCGCGGCGGAAGGTTTCGTAGGAAGAAACCACTTTTTGTTCCTGCATGCGGATATCATAAAATTCTTTTGGTGAAATCACTTTATCCGCCGCCAGTTTTTCGTTCAGTACCGTTTCATATTTTGCTTTTGAAAGCATGACCTGCTGCTCACCGGTCCGGGAAATAAATCTCCAGGCCTGTTGCTGGTACAACGGGCTTTTGATCAGGGGAACCAGCCCTTCGGAAACCCCCGCAGACAGGGTAAGCAGGTCCAGGTCATGAATAAAAACCCGGTACCTGGAAATTTCAGTTTCATTCTGTCGCTGTTTTTCTGCCAGGGCAGGATCGCGGAGGGTCAAAAGAATACTGTTCTTCAATATGGGGTCTCCTTCTTTATAAAATATCGAATCTATAATGCCGGATACAGGCGATTTGATGTCTGTTCTCTCATTCAATGGCCGGATCATACCGGCAGCATGTACGGATATATCGACATGAATAATAAAAAGCGACAGAAACCCGAGGAGAAATAAAACGATAACCAGCCAGTAGATAACCAGTCCGGACCGGCGCATGGCTGGCAAATACCATAGGGACGTATCTTTTAATTCTGTGCTTTCCAGGATCATATATCATATATGGAAAAGAGACTTCCCGGGAAGTCTCTTCTTTTTTCTGTAAAACGGCTGTTTATCCCAGGGCTGCATTCATCGCTTTCTGACCGGCTGACTGCTGGCCGGATGCATTGGTTATCAGGTAACCCGCATAACCAATCCCATAGCTGATCCAATACCATAAACTTTCTCCCCCGGTGATCGCAACCGCTTCTTCCATTGGCAATTCCTCCAGTCCACAGAGAAATTCCTCCTTCCGGTTTTTTTTCATGCTGCATTTTTTTTGAGTGAACGAATAATTGTCGGCAGATGGCTGGTGATCAAATGAATGATTAAATAGGATATTACGACGAGCGCTGCATAACGTAATGCCCTGATCAGCCATCTCCGGTTTATATTCATAAAATAAATTGTAAGAATTCAATAACGGGGCGGTTTGCCGCTGAAGGCGTCGCTGAGGCCTTCCCGTATATCTCCAAAATTGTTAATTGAATCCCAGATAGCCCCCCACCTGATGGGACTTACCGCCCCTCCATACAACGTTTTCATCTCCTGATCACTGAGTTCCCCTGAACCCGGCCAATCCAATTCCGTCTTCATCATAAAAATAAATTTCAAATTCCTACTCTTTGCAAAACGCATGGGTTTCGGAACTCCCATCTGCAGCAAAATAGTGCGCTGAAGGGCGCAAAAAAATACCCGTATGGTGTAATTTTTTATCAGGCCACTGGCGTTAAGCGTCAGGCTTTAATCTTTCTTCCTAAAAAATAAATAAGCATAAAAGTCCCCAGGACGGCCAGGGCGGTGAGCGCTGTATAGGGCGTGTCCAGTGCAATACTGATGGCTACAAAAGTATAAGCCGTAATAAAAGCAACCGGAAGCAGGGGGAATAATTTCATCCGGTAAAATGCCAGCCCCTCAGGGTGCACTTTTTGTTTTCTTAATTTAAATATGGTTGCGGCCGAAGCGGCCATTCCGAAGCAATCCAGGAAGATGGTAAAACTCAGGATTTTGTCGAATGCCTTCATCCAGAAAATAATCAACACGCAGGCTGCAGCAAACGCTGTTAATGATGTAACCAATACGCCTTTACCTGCGTTTCGTTTTGCAAAAAAAGCCGGCAAAACGCCGTCTGCCGCCATCGCATACATCACCCGGGGATTACTCATCAGCAATACATTCACATAGGCCAGGACGGAAAGAAACAATAAAACAGAAAGTATTCTGCCCGCTGCATCTCCGAATACATGGGCTGCCATCACAGATGCAATTCCTTTCGTATTCCGAAGCGGGTCCAGCCCGATTACCCGCAAATAAGCATAATTGATACTCAGGTATAAAACAATGATGATAAAGATGCCCATGAAGATGGCGCGGGGAATATTGCGGCCCGGTTTTTCAATGTCAGATCCAAAATTAATGGTCTGCTGGTAACCGCCGTAGGTGAAAGATACAGCAATCAGCCCGGCACCAAATCCTTTGAGATAGGTGATCCAGCCAGGGAATGCGGTTTGCTGCAGAACATGGGTCCCTGCGCGACCCGCAAAAAATAAGGGCGTAATCAAAAGAACAATCAGTAAAATTTTAATCACTGTCAGCACGTTCTGTGTTCGCGCACTCATTCTAAGTCCCAGCAGGTTCACTCCGTAAAAAAGAATGATAGAAAAAAGGGCGATCGCGATTTCTCTTACCTGCAATGCCTGTACATCAGTAACAGCAGGAAAAAGAATTCCGGATATATATTCTGCACCGATCAGGGCAACTCCGGCCAGGGAAGCTGCATTTGATATCAGGATGATACAGTTGATGGCAAAAGCAATGGAGGGATGGTACCCGTAGGAGAACACTTTATAATATCCGCCCATCACCGGAAGTCTTGACCCGATTTCTGCATAAGTGAGCGCACCGCATAACGCAACCACTCCGCCGGCGATCCAGGTAAAGAAAAACAAAAATGTATCCGGAACATGCCGGGCTACATTCACGGGTGTGCGGAAGATGCCCATACCAATCACCAGGCTCACCACAATCATCGTGCAGTCAAAAACGCCCAGCTTTTCATTTTTTACCATAGTCCCGGTTAATGGTGCCATTCCGCAGGAAACAAACACTGAAGAGGTTAAGATAATGAAATATTCTTTTCTACATTTGCTGCGGAATAAAAACAAGAAATGAAAAACTGGATTTGCGGGGCTTTTTTGCTGATTTCGGGAATTGCGCGCAGTCAGGACAGCAAAGAGTTTCCGGATTCAGCCGACAGAAAATTATTACAGGAAGTAGTGGTGCAGGCCTATGAACAGAACCGCAGGCTTTCGGAAGTGCCGGTGGCTGTGGGTGTGATCACGAAAGCCGAATGGAACCGTTACAATAATCTGAGCATCGTACCCGCCATGAATAGTATCCCGGGGGTGCGCATGGAAGAAAGATCACCGGGCAGTTACAGGCTCAGTTTCAGGGGCAGCACCCTGCGTTCACCCTTTGGCGTCAGAAATGTAAAAGTTTACCTGGACGGCATCCCCTTTACCGATCCGGGAGGTAATACATATCTGACCCAGCTCGCCCCTTCTGATATGTATTCCATGGAAGTGATCAAAGGGCCTGCAGGCAGCCTCTACGGAGCTGCAACCGGCGGTGCCCTGCTTATCAAATCCCGACCGGATACCTGGCAGCCGGGTTTTAGCGCTGATTATAGTCATGGTACATTCAATAGCAATACCATCAATGCGCAGGTACGCCTGGGAAATGAAAACGGGGGAAATATCATCAATTATTCCCACCAGACTTCCGACGGATACCGGGACCATACCAACCTGCGCAGGGATATTGTTACCTGGGAATCCATGCTGAAAAACGACGATCGCCATACCCTGAGCACGTACGCATTTTATGGCGACCTTTATTATCAGACGCCGGGCGCCCTGAACCTTTCCGAATACAATGCCAATCCGAAACAGT
>DHWT01000191.1:0-1780 GCA_002413325.1 Chitinophagaceae bacterium UBA5175
AACCATCAACCGTCAACCGTCAACCCCAAAAAGATGGACTACAAAAAAGGCCGCGGCGCGCAGATCAATACGCGCAATAAATTCCAGCGCGAGGAAAAAACACGGGAGCATATTGAATCGGTGGACGACTGGACGGAGCCGGACATCATCACACAATACATCGAGCAGGAGGCGAAGTCCATCGTCAATAAGGTGGACAGTCCGGACGTGGGCATGTGGTATAGTATGAATCCCTATGCCGGCTGCGAACACGGCTGCATTTACTGTTATGCCCGGAACAGCCATGAATACTGGGGTTACAGCGCGGGCACGGATTTCGAGAGTAAGATCATCGTCAAAAAAAACGCACCGCAGCTGCTCCGGAAATTTCTCATGAACCCCAAATGGGAACCGGTGCCGATCTCGATCAGCGGCAACACGGACTGCTACCAGCCGGCTGAAAAAAAATACCGCCTTACGCGGGCACTGCTGGAAGTCTGCCTGGAGTTCAACCAGCCCGTGGGCATGATCACGAAAAATGCGGGCATGCTGCGCGACATCGACCTGCTCCGGGAGATGGCGAAGAAAAACCTGGTCTCGGTGTTGGTCACCATCACCTCCCTGAACGAGGACCTTCGCCAGAAAATGGAGCCACGGACAACCACGTCTTCACAGCGCCTGAAGACCATCCGCGAACTCAGCAGGGCAGGTGTCAGGGCCGGGGTGATGATGGGCCCAATGATCCCGGGACTGAATGAACAGGAGATGCAGCGTATCATGAAGGAAGCCACCGAAAACGGGGCCTCTTTTTCGGCCTATACTTTTATCCGGCTCAACGGGGCCGTCAAACTCCTTTTCCACGACTGGCTCTGCAAAAACTTCCCGGACCGGGCGGATAAGGTCTGGCACCTGATCGAAAACGCGCATGGCGGCCAGGTGAATGACTCCCGGTTTGGTACCCGGATGCGGGGGGAGGGGAATATTGCCGAACTGGTGAACCAGCAGTATAAGAAATACGGGAAAATCTATGGCCTGAATGCCGAAAAATGGGAGCCGGACAGTAGCCGTTTCAGAAGGCCGGGCGAACAGGGCATTTTGTTCTGAAAATACGGGCTGTCTCCGCGGTTCCCGGTATGAAAATCAACTATATTTGCAAAGCAGCAGCGTCCGTTGAAACGTGTTGGAGAAAAGTGGCAGGAACGGGATTTAAACGGAGAGGATAGCTTGTGCGGTTAATCAAAAAATCCGGTGATTCAAATTCTGGCGATTTCAGCTACTGTTAATGGGTTAAATATTTGGAAGGGTGCAGGGAGTCATCATACAATGGCTGCCTGCACCCTTTGCCTGTAAAAAGGAGGAAGAGAAAGGGCCGTTGACGGACGCCTTGTTTATTATGTTGATTGTTAACCGGTTGCATGGGCACATGGGACTGAGGTGGCGAAGCTTTCCATGGGCCGGCCCCATTTTCGGAGTTTATTTAAAAAGAATTTATCTTGTCAGCGTTAACATCCCACTGGTACGCCGTTTACACCAAGCCCCGCTGGGAGAAAAAAGTGCATGCCTTACTCTCGGAAAAAAACATTGAATCCTACTGCCCTCTGAATAAAGTCTGTAAGAAATGGAGCGACCGGATGAAAACGGTGGAAGAACCCCTTTTCAAGAGTTATGTGTTCGCCCGGGTGAATCAGGAGGGCCAGACCCAGGTGCGCTTAACTGCCGGGGTCATGAACTTTGTTTACTGGAATGGCAAGCCGGCGGTGATCCCCGCCAGCGAGATCGAAACCATCCGGAAATTTTTGAA
>DHWT01000191.1:2039-7963 GCA_002413325.1 Chitinophagaceae bacterium UBA5175
AAATTTTTGAATGAATATGAGCAAGTATCGGCCGAGCCGATCCAGTTGAAAGAAGACGGAAGGGTTACGATCCGGCAGGGACTTTTTATGGATCAGGAAGCCAAAATATTAAAGATCGAAGGCAACCGGGTGAAAGTGGTGATCGAAAGTATCGGTTATACCCTGGTGGCTTCGATAGATAAAAAGAATTTGTCAACCCTTACACACTAATTATGCGTCGTATTCCTTTGCTGAAAAATCTTTTGTTTGCGATCCTTGGGTTATGGATCCTGCATACCATGAGTTCCTGCGGAAGCACCAAGGGTATGATATTGGTTCGCGGACCTTTTGATACGGCGAAGCTGAGCAGGATCAACCCGGTGGAACCGGTCATCCGCAAAGGAGATATATTGAGTATTATTGTTTTCAGCGATAACCCGGAAGCAACTAAAATTTATAACCAGTCGCTCATCGGGTCTCCGTTTTCCAGCGCTACCAATGCTGTTTCTTTGGGTACGACTCAGGAAAAAGGGAGCTCGTCACCATCAGCTCCGGGTTATGAGGTGGATTTAGACGGGAATATTATTTTCCAGGGGATCGGAAAAATTAAAATTGAAGGGTTAACAAAAGCGGCATTGACTGATACGCTCAATGCAAGGCTGGGCCCCTTCCTCCAGCACCCTTACTATAGCATCCGGTTTCTGAATTATAAGTTTACCATGATGGGGGAAGTGGCCAAGCCGGGCGTAGTAAACATTCCAGGCGAAAAGATAAATATCCTGGAAGCCATTGCGCTGAGCGGGGAACTCACCCCGTTTGCTAACCGGGATAGTGTATTTATCATCCGGGAAAATAATAATAAGCGGGAATTTGCCTGGCTGAATTTGACCAAACCGGAAATCATGGCGTCGCCCTATTATTACGTACAGCAAAATGATATCATCATCGTGGAGCCAACCAAGAAAAAAGCGGTGGCGAATGATATCGTAACCGCGCGCAATATCAGCCTGGCGCTGGCCTTTGTTTCAACCTTTGCCATCGTGTACAGTCTTTTTCGAAAATGATGAATTTTACTTTTTATGCCTGAACAAAATAACGGAAACGAAGAGAACAACTTTTCGAATACGGAGATGTCCTGGAAAATCGGCCCGAGGGAATTTATTTTCAAATACCTGAAATTTATTCCCTGGATCATCATCTGTTCCGGGATCGCCCTGGTGTTGGGATATATAAAAATCAGGTACACCACCAATATTTTTCCGGTAAAGGCTTCCATGCTCATCAAGGACGAAGGCAAGGGCCAGGGCGGGGATCAGCGTTTTGATGAAATGTTCCTGAACCAGAAAAACGCCAACCTGAACAACGAGATCCAGATCCTGAAATCCAGGCCCGTACTGCAAAGAGTGGCCCGGGATCTCGGCATTCAGATACGTTACTATAATAAGGGTAAGATCCGCGCAAGCCTGACCTATCCGGTGGCGCCCGTGCGTTTGGAGATCCCCAAACTGGCAGACCCGGAAGCGGGATTCAGCTTCGCCATAACCCTGGTCGGCAATAACCAGTTTCTCCTGGGGAAAGGCACCCAAAAATTTGTTTTTGGGCAACCCTTTACGGTCGGCCGCAACACCTGCGTTTTATACGGTAATCCATATTTCAATTTGAAAAGCCTGTCCAGCCCGGATTTCCTGATCAGTTATGCTCCGGTCAGCGCTTTGGCAGGCTGGCTTTTAGGCGATCTGGGTGTAGCGCAGGTAGATAACCAGGCAACGATCCTTTCCCTGTCTTATAAATCGGAAAACATAGAACTGGGGAAAGATATCCTGAATACACTCATGGCCATCTACGATTCATTGACCATCGAAGACAAAAACCGCATCGCCAATAATTCCCTGCACTTCATTGATAACCGGCTGGATACCCTGAAGTATGAATTAAATAACCTGGAAGGAGGAGCCAAGTCATTTATCGTTACCAACGATGCCTATAATATCGGGGAGCAATCCAAAATGTACCTGAGTGGTATTGAGGCCAACGAGGGTAAAATTTTTGAATTTGAAACCCGGATCAAAGTGCTGGACTGGCTCCTGGCCTATATGGAAGCCCCTGAAAACCGGTACAAGCTGGTGCCCACGGTCCTGGGCATAGAAGAAAAGGTTTTGCTCCAATATGTTACAGACTTTAACAGCATGCAATTGGAACGGGATGCCAATCTCCGGACCACCACGGAAAATAACCCGATGATCCGCAGCCTGGATGCTGCCCTGGAAAAGGTCAGGAACAATACCATACAGGCCCTGAAAAATGTAAGGCAATCTTATATCATCGGAAAGAACAATCTCCAGCAACAGGGGTCAAAGATCCAAGACCAGTTAAAAACCATACCGGACAAATCCATGAGACTGGTGAATATTCAAAGAAGGCAGAAAATACTCGAGGACCTGTATTCCTTTCTGCTGCAAAAAAGAATGGAAACCAGCATATCGTCGGCTTCCACCATTTCCAATTCCAAAGTGATTGAACCAGCCCTGGCCTCCACGCGGCCGATTATCCCGGATACCGGGAAAATATATACGATCTACCTGCTCACCGGCATTTTACTGCCTGTTGGCGTTATTGCCGGCAGGGAACTGCTGCGCGATAAAGTATCCGGCCGCATAGATGTAGAAAAAGCAACCCGGGCGCCCATCCTGGCCGAGATCGGCCATTCGGAGGAGGATCAGCCCCTGGTCGTTACCCGCAACAGCCGCCGCTTTATAGCGGAGCAGTTCCGGATCCTGCGGAGCAACCTCAAATACATGACCATCAAAAAGGAAAACCCGATCATCATGGTCACTTCTTCCTTCAGTTCCGAAGGAAAATCCTTTATCAGCACCAATGTGGCGGCCGTGCTGGCGCTGAGCGGGAAAAAAACCGTGTTGATGGAATTTGATATCCGTAAACCCAAGGTGCTGGAAGGATTGGGATTGAAACGCAAACTGGGCATCACCAATTATATCATCGGCCGCGCTTCGATTGATGACATCATCATGCAGGTTCCCGGTTTCGACGATTTTTACGTGATTGCCTGCGGGCCGATTCCGCCGAATCCGGCCGAATTGCTGCTGGATAATAAGCTCGAAGACCTGATGCGTGAAATACGGCAGCGGTTTGAAATCGTCGTGATGGATACGGCCCCGGTGGGCCTGGTCAGCGATTCCATCAGCCTGGGGAAATATGCCGATTGTACGTTATACGTAATCCGGCAGGGCCATACCTACCGTAAGATATTACGACTCATAGATGATATGTACATAGAGAAAAAATTACCCGCGATCTCCCTGGTCATGAATGATGTAAAACTGGAAGGCGGGTATTACAGCGGCTATTATGGAGGATATGGCTACTATGGTGGCTATGGATATGGCATTGAATCGGGCTATTTCGAAAAACCCGCCAAAAAGAAAGGGGTGCCCCTCTACAAGCAGGTGGTCAGGTGGTGGAACAAATGGTTTTCTTAGTAAATCCTAAAACAAACGGATGCGCATATCCCATTTTCTGGCCAGGGTTTTGAACCGGTTGCACTGGCTTTCTATATTCAATGCCACGGCTGCCATCCGGGTCAATCAGAAAAAGTTTATGATTCCGCTGCTGGGCGGGCAGGGTTATGATAACTTGCATTTGTCTGAACCCTGGATGACAGAGACCCTGCTGGCATTACGCCCCCTCTTTAATGGGGATTTTGTGGATGTCGGTGTGAACCTCGGACAGACTTTATTGAAAGCACATGCTGTATTTGACGGGGTGAATTATGTCGGTTTCGAACCCAATCCATCCTGCATACACTATGTACAGGAACTGGTTCGTCGGAATGGGTTTCTAAAAACCCAATTACTTCCCGTGGCCGTAGGAGCGAAGACCGAAATTCTCAGGCTGAATTTTTTTTATGCAGATAAAAGTGATTCCTCGGCAACGATCATTGAGAATTTCAGACCCCTTTCCCCTACCGATCATTTTATTTTTGTTCCTGTTTTTGATCCTCAACTGGTTTCCCATTTTCTTCCCGCCAACCCTTTCCCCATCCTGAAGATTGATGTGGAAGGCGCGGAACTGGAGGTGCTGCTGGGATTAAATGACTGGATAAAGGCCAATCATCCGCTGATCCTCCTGGAAATCCTGCCGGTCTATACAGCTGAAAACCAGTCCAGGCTGGACAGACAGCATAAAATTGAGGAATTGTTACATACCTGGAATTATAAAACAGCGCGTATAAAGAAAAAAAATCCGGTTGGTCTCGAATGGATTGATACCATTGGCGTTCATTCCACGATTGAAGATTGCGATTACCTGCTCTGCCATGAATCGTTAACAAAAAAAATAACAGCCTGCTTCAACAGTTGAATTATTATAGCCACCCCAGCGCCGTCATTGACGAAAATTGCAGTATCGGTGATGGAACGAAAATCTGGCATTTCTCCCATATCATGACCGGTTGCAGTATCGGGAAAAATTGCAACCTGGGGCAAAATGTGGTTGTTTCGCCCGGCGTGATCCTGGGAAATAATGTAAAAGTGCAGAACAACGTTTCCATCTATACGGGCGTGGTTTGTGAGGACGATGTCTTTCTCGGGCCTTCGATGGTATTTACCAATGTCATCAATCCGAGAAGTGCGATTACGCGGAAGGACCAATACAAAAAAACCATCGTCAGGAAGGGAGCCAGCATAGGCGCCAATGCCACGATTGTTTGCGGAAATGAAATCGGCGCCTTTGCCATGATTGGCGCCGGCGCCGTTATTACGAAACCGGTTCCTGCTTATGCATTGCTGGCGGGAAATCCCGCCCGGCAGATTGGTTGGATCAGTGAATACGGCCATCGCCTGCATTTTGATGCTTCAGGAAAAGCGGTTTGCACTGAAAGCGGTCAGCGCTATTCGCTGGATGGCAATACGGTCAGCCGGGTTTCATAAAAAAATTCAATATATACTTTTAATGAACAAATTAAACAACCAGAAAATCAGGTTTGCCATTGTGGGTTATGGGCATATTGGCAAGCGGCACGGGGCCATGATTTTGAATAATCCGGAATGTGAACTGATCGCAGTCTGTGATAATAATCCGGATGAAAAAATAAAAATGAAGGATCCGGAAGTCCCGTTTTTTTGTTCACTGGATGACATGCTGGAGTCCGGACTGGGTTTTGACGTGCTATGCGTTACCACGCCCAATGGTTTGCACGAAGAACAGGCCATCCGGGGACTTCGGGCCGGTCTGCACGTGGTGATTGAAAAACCTATGGCCCTCACCAAGGCCGGTTGCGAAAGAATTATTTTCGAATCCCTTCACCAGCACCGGCAGGTTTTTTGCGTTATGCAAAACAGGTATTCGCCCCCCTCTCAATGGTTAAAGGAGATCATACAAAAAAAAATACTGGGAGATATATTCATGGTGCAGATCGACTGCTACTGGAACCGCGATGACCGGTATTATAAACCCGGAAACTGGCACGGAACCAAAAAGCTGGATGGCGGAACCCTTTTTACGCAGTTCTCCCATTTTATTGATATCATGTTCTGGCTTTTCGGCGACATCAGGAATATCGGCGGAAAACTCAATAATTTCAACCATAAAAAGACCACTGAATTCGAGGACTCCGGGTTCATTCATTTTGATTTCGTGAACGGGGGGATGGGCTGCCTGAACTTCTCCACTTCGGTCTGGAACCAGAACCTGGAAAGCAGTATAACGATTATCGCCGAAAAGGGAACGGTGAAAGTGGGAGGCCAGTATATGAATGAAGTGCAAACCAGCAATATAAAAGACTATTCCATGCCCGAACTGCCTCCTTCGAATCCGCCAAACGACTACGGACCGTATAAGGGTTCTGCTGCCAATCATCATTTTATTTTTGAAAATGTAGTCAATGTGCTGAAAGAACGGGAGACCATCACCACCAATGCCCTGGAGGG
>DHWT01000191.1:8334-20693 GCA_002413325.1 Chitinophagaceae bacterium UBA5175
TGGCGATACCGCGAACTGTTTTATATCCTGGCCTGGCGCGATCTGAAAGTCCGTTATAAACAAACGGTTATGGGTGCGGCCTGGAGTATTATCCGGCCGGTATTGACAACCATCATATTCACCTTTATCTTCAGCCGGGTGGCCAAATTACCGGCTTCCGGTTCGGCGCCTTATGCGTTGATGGTATTTGTGGGCATGCTGCCCTGGCAGTTTTTTTCCAATTCTCTGAGCGAAGCCAGCATGAGCCTGATCGGCAATTCCAATCTGATCACGAAGGTATATTTCCCCCGCATGATCATTCCGGCGAGTTCTGTCATTACCAGTCTCGTCGATCTGGGCATTTCGATGGTTATACTGGTTGCTATGTTTTTTATTTACCATTTTGTGCCGGTGGTCACGATTGTTTTTCTGCCCTTTTTTATTCTGATTGCCTTTGTTGCGGCTTTCGGCGTGGGACTATATATTACTGCGCTGAATGTCAAATACCGGGACTTCCGATACATCATTCCGTTTATTATCCAGTTCGGGCTCTACATTACGCCGGTCGGTTTCAGCAGCAGCGTGATCCCGGATAAATGGAGACTGGTTTATGCATTAAACCCGATGGTCGGGGTGGTGGACGGTTTCCGGTGGTGTATTCTGGGCAGTCCATTGAATCTGCCTTCTTTTCTTATCTCCATCGTTATTTCCTTATTGTTTTTATGGCTGGGTATCTGGTATTTCCGGAAAACGGAAAAAAGTTTTGCCGATAATATTTAATATAGTTTATGTCTTCCATCATAGAAGTTGAAAATATTTCCAAACAATTCATTATCGGGCATGAAACCAATGAGCGATACACAACACTGAGGGACGAAATATCGAAAAGAACGAAGAAAATATTTTCGTTTTCGAGCAAAGAATCTAATCTAGGTCTTCAATTATCAAAAGAGATTTTTTTTGCGCTAAAAGACATCAATTTTCGCATTCAACAGGGCGATCGTCTGGGAATAATTGGACGAAATGGTGCAGGTAAATCTACGCTGCTTAAAATACTCAGCAGAATAACAGAGCCAAGCTCGGGACGAATAACGATCAGGGGTCGGGTGGCAAGTTTATTGGAGGTAGGAACTGGTTTCCACCCGGAACTTTCCGGCAGGGAAAATATCTTTCTCAATGGTGCTATACTGGGAATGAGCAGGACAGAAATCAGGAGGAAATTCGATGAGATTGTTGCCTTTGCAGATATTGAAAAATTTCTGGATACACCGGTTAAAAGATACAGTAGCGGTATGTATGTAAGACTTGCTTTTGCAGTAGCGGCATACCTGGAACCCGAAATACTAATAGTTGATGAAGTATTGGCAGTTGGAGACGTTGAGTTCCAAAAAAAATGTATCGGTAAGATGGAAGATGTCAGTAGGAATGAAGGTAGAACGGTTTTGTTCGTCAGTCATAACATGGAAGCACTTTCCAGGTTATGTAAGACGGCGTTGCTACTGGAAAAAGGGGAGATGATTGCATATTCAGACACGGAAAGTATTATTTCAAAATATCTTTTATCGCGAAAAAATAATAGAGAATATTCCAGGAATGGAACAAAGGAAATTCAGGTTACTGATATTTTGATTAAGAACAAAGACGAAATGATCTCTGATACTATAGTGACTTTTGAAAATTGTACGATGGAAATGCGTTGCATTTGCCATGCAGAGAAGGTGAATAACGTAAGTTTTGCGATATGCCTAAATAATGTTCAGGATCATAGAATTACCAGCATTTGGACCGCTTATAAGGCGCAAACATTTAATATTTCAAAAGGTGAATTTGTTGTGAAATTTAAAGTTGATAATTTAAAAATAATTCCAGGGGACTACGAAATTATTACATACATAGAAACAAATGGAAGGGAAATCGAGCGGATAGATAATTATGATAGACTTTTTGTAAAATATACAAACAATTTTGGATGTACCGTTGAACCGAATGCTTCTCAAGGTACATATATAGAAGACTTCTTTGTAAGTTTAGATAGAATATAATTAGTTACAAGAATATTTAAAAACTATGGGTATATTATCTCGGTTAAAACAGAAAAAAAAGACAACAAACGCCAGTAATAAAAATTTTTTTGAGGCGAGATATCAGATTCATAATATAGTTAGGTTAAGCCATTTGAATAGTTTGGACCTTGAACTGAACGGCAAAAGGGTGTTGGAATTGGGGGCTGGAGTGGGGGATCACACGCTTTTCTATCTATATAGGGGGTGTGATGTTATGCCAATAGAAGGAAGACGGGAACTATGTGATTTTATTGCGAACCGATTCGGAATAAAATCGGAAAGGATAGATTTTGAATACGAGAGTCAAAAATTGATTGATCATTCAAACTATGATATTGTGCATTGCTATGGTCTTTTGTATCATCTAAGTAATCCTGCTGAATTTTTAAAATATGCTTGCAATACGGGCAATTTGTTTTTATTGGAAACATGCGTTTCTACGGATGATTCTGAGGATCCGATTAATATTGTTAGCGAGAATATTGCGGATAGTACGCAGGCAATTTCCGGGAAGGGATGCAGACCTACTAGGAAATGGATATTTGACGAGTTAAGGAAATATTATCCGTATGTTTATTGTTCTATAACCCAACCAAGGCATGACGAGTTTCCTTTGGACTTGAGGAAAAGGCAAACAGGTGATCATCTCACTAGAGCAATATTTGTAGCCTCTAAGGAAGAAATTGCTAACCCAAAACTTGTTCAATTCATTCCTGAATTATATAAGTAAAACCTTTGTATTTTTTTGAAGCTTGACACTTATTAATATATTTAATTGGTAAGAATCTTGGTTAGGATTAGAAAATAATGTGGACTCAAGTTTGCTTTGTTAGAACTTGTAAAGAATAATTAAATTATTAATAACGAATATTTCGGAATTGTTAGGATTTAGCAAATGACATTTTAAAATGTTCGAAAGGGAAAAAAATCTTCAAATTTGATTTATGAATAGGTTAGGAAAAATAATGAACGCATGGGGGTAATCAGGGTAGTGCTCGCGTTATCAGTTGTCATTACTCATGTTGGACCAATTTTTGGATTTAGTCTTCTTGGGGGACCTACTGCAGTGGAATCTTTTTATATTATTTCTGGATTCTATATGTCTTTAATTCTTAATGAAAAGTATATAGGTAAAAACGGCTCATATAAGTTATTTCTTTCTAATAGATTGCTAAGACTATTTCCTATTTATTGGTTTGTATTATTAATGGTTATTATAGTTTCTCTTGTATTTGCTTTGCATTCACATGGATCGTATTGGTCTAGGTTGCAACCATTTGCGGATTATGGTCAAAGCATGAGATTTTCAAGCATTTCCCTTTTGTGTTTTACTAATCTGTTTTTGATAGGACAGGATTTGGTTTTGTTTTTGGGTTTAAACAGTACAGGCCACCTATTTTTTACCGCAAATTTTTGGAATACAAGTCCACTACTTTATACTTTTTTGTTAGTTCCTCAAGCATGGACTATTGGCCTTGAGATCACTTTTTACTTAATCGCTCCATTTTTAGTCCGAAGAAGATTGAACTTTATTATACTAATTATTTGCATTTCTTTGGCGATAAGAATATTGTTGAATAGTAAAGGTTTAAGTAATGATCCATGGAACTATCGATTTTTCCCGAATGAGATTGTGTTCTTTCTTTTTGGAAATCTCGGTTACAAAATTTATAAGAAATTTGAAAAAGTCGATATAAAAAGGGCTTATTTATTCATAGTATTAATAAGTGTATTGGCATTAATCTTGTTTTTTGATTTAATTAATTTACCGGGTAAAATTTATTTATTTTTTGGTATTTTTTCTCTCGCTTTACCCTTTATTTTTAAGATGTCTAAGAGTAGTAAAATAGATTCTGCAATAGGAGATCTTTCCTATCCAATCTATATTTCACACACTATAATAATTACAATATTAAAGGGACGGCTCCCTGGTATTGTTAGAATATTAGGTGAAGGAATTACTGTTATCCTGATTACTATTTTATTTTCAATACTTCTAAACAAATTCATTGCGAAACCCATGGAGGGTTTACGCCAACGAAGGCTTGTAAAATTAGTATCCAAGTAAAATCATCTAAACGAAAAATGAAATTTGCAAATAATATAGATACCCGAATTGCAAATTATTTAATTCGGAAACTAAATGGCTATCTTTTTTTAAAAGAAAGGAGGAAAAGAAAATTTGAGAATACAATTTGGATGAAAAGATACCGCGATTCAGATTTCTTATTGCATTCCCTTAATAGTGATCTTAAAATTAGATTATATAATGATTCTATTCTTTCTAGATTTATTTATGAAGGATTTGAAGCCGATGAAATTAAATTTTTAAACGATTTTTTAATGGAAGGTGATAGTTTTGTGGATATAGGTTCAAATATTGGTTTATTCAGTCTTTACGCGTCGAGAAAAGTAGGCCCGGCTGGAACCGTGCTTGCT
Source organism: Chitinophagaceae bacterium UBA5175 (assembly GCA_002413325.1). Classification (GTDB taxonomy): domain Bacteria; phylum Bacteroidota; class Bacteroidia; order Chitinophagales; family Chitinophagaceae; genus Puia. The sequence goes on from DHWT01000191.1 coordinate 12,816, forward strand.
TTTGAACCTGCACGTCTCACTTATAATCGCCTACTTGAAAACATTCAATTGAATGGGATAAAAAATATCCGGCCGTACCAGTTGGGGTTATCAGATAAGGATGAAATATTAGAACTAAATGTTTCATCAGACGGGCATGAAGCATGGAATACGTTCGTTCAAAGATCTGACGAAATGTATTCATTAAAGGAAAAGGTACAAGTAAAGTCATTTGACAATTTTTTGAAAGAAAATGACATTGAGAGTGACAAAATATCCCTGATCAAGTTGGATGTAGAAGGATTTGAATTAAATGTATTAAGGGGTTCAGCTGGGCTTTTAGCAAGCCAAAACGCACCTGTATTTTTGGTTGAGTTTACTGATGAAAATGCGATCAGCGCTGGCAACTGTTGCCACGAACTATATAAATTATTGCTTCAATACGATTATTCCTGGTTTACTTACGATGTGATCAAAAAAAAATTGATTAGAGATGCTATGCGCATAAACTATCCTTACGTTAATTTGATAGCGGTAAAGAATGCTGCTAATAATAATAGGACTTCCCGTTTTTTTTCCTAAAATTATTAAAATAACATGCGAAGGATAGCCTTATTATTTGACAGGGCCTATATTGATACCCAGCATTGTTTTATGGAACTTGCTATTCAATTGGCTGGAAGTGGTTTCCATGTTGATTTATACATGCTTATCAATTCAAATAACCATCTGCCTTTTTTCGAGAACCAAGCCATTCGAGTGCTCCCTTTCCCTGATTCATTTTTTCAGAAGTCGGAATATTGGTCTAAGATCATTTACGCGAAGGACCGAAAATATAAGGCTATTATTGGGACCCCAATTCGAGGTGCCTGGGTGGCCTATAAAACTGCAACTATACAACGGATCCCTTATTATTATTTTGCTGATGAACTAATTGAACATTTGCTTTTGGGAGTTACCGATATCAAAAAGGGGCGGTTGTCAAGGGAAAACTATATAGCTAATAAAAATGCGGCGGCTACTATTGCTTTAGACGACGAGAGGTACTTGATTCAGAAGGAGCAGAATAAAATTGATTTTCCCCACGAACATATAATACTTCCCAATGCTCAGTCTGGTGATGCGGTCAAATTAAAAAGTAATTATTACAGGGATATTTTCAATATTGATGACCGAAAACCCATTTTACTCTTTGCCGGTACTTTAAACTGGAACCTGGCCAGGAAAATATATGAGGAAACCAAAACCTATTCGGAGAAGGACTATCATATCGTATTTCAAAGCCGGACTGTTGGGTTGATGGGTGAAGGTGCGCACCCTTTTATAAAAATGTCAACCATCCCGATCCCCTCAGCGATGATGAATTACGCCGTGAGTTCGGCTGATATTGGTCTGGTTCTTTATGACAAAGATTCCGTACATGAAACCAATAACGGTATCGCCGGTGGTAAAATTGGAACTTATCTGAAAAACGGACTACCTGTTATTGCCGGCAGTGCTTACAATCTGAAGATATTTGAACAGCAGCATGTGGGTACTTACTGGGATGGAGATATTCCATTCGATCAAATTGCTGTCCAGGCGATCAGGGATATGGCATCGAACAGAGAACAAATTCCGGGATATTATAAAAAGCATCTGCAATATGAACTCTTTTTTGAAAAGTTTAAGCAGCATTTACTTAAGTCAATTAAAATCCGGTAATTTATATAGTGTTAAAAAATTGACATGCCGAAAGTAGGAACAACCAACGCATTTAACCGGACAGAATGGATTAAGAATTCACTGAAAAAAATACCTGAAGGCCTGACCCTGCTGGATGTGGGAGCCGGTGATAGTCCTTATAGACAGGATTGCAGTCATCTGAAATATATTGCGCAGGACTTTGGGAAATATGATGGCAAAGGGGATGTAGGCATTCAAATGGGTGATTGGGATAATTCCAAACTGGACATCGTTTCAGATATTTTGAATATTCCCCTGCCCGACGAATCGGTTGACGCCATTATGTGCACAGAGGTTTTTGAACATATACCTGACCCCATCCGTGCCATCACGGAATTCAATCGTTTGTTAAAACCGCGCGGATACCTGATCATCACGGCCCCGTTTTGCAGTCTCACCCATTTTGCGCCTTATCATTTTTATACCGGATTCAACCGGTTCTTTTATGAGAAATTTTTACCGGAAAATGATTTTCTCATTCTGGAACTGGAATGTAACGGTAATTATTTTGAATACCTGGCGCAGGAGATCCGGCGGGTTGGGACCGTGGCGAAACTTTATACGGGTTCAGCCATACGGATTCAGGACAAGATATTTTTGAAAGGGGTACTCCGGGTATTGGAGCGGTTAAGTAAAAAGGGGGAAAAATCTTCCGAATTGCTCAACTATGGGATCCATGTATTTGCCCAAAAAAAATGAGAAATTCATGCGAGGAGAGAGAGGGTTTTGAATCTACGATCATTGAAAATGTCTGTCAGTATAGCCCTTTGTACTTATAATGGTGAGCGATTCATACGGGAGCAAATTGAGTCTTACCTGAATCAGACAGTTCAGCCGGATGAAATTATTGTTTGCGATGATGGTTCCAGCGACAATACACTCGCGATTATACGGCAATATGCAGCAGCCAATCGGGGAATTCAGTGGCAACTTATTCAAAATGAGGAAAACCTGGGGACGAATAAAAATTTCGAAAAGGCCATCAGCCGTTCCAGCGGGGATTTTATTTTCTTTTCGGACCAGGATGATATCTGGGTAGATGAAAAGGTGGAACAGACCATTTCGTTTTTCAACAAATATCCGGATTGCGAGGCCAGTTTCAGCAACGCCACATTGATAGATGACAATAGCCTGGAATTGCCTGAATCCTTGCTGGATCTTAGTTTTTTTAAATCAGATGTCAGGAAAGCCTATAAAGCGGATGATCTGCTTTATTGGAGCATTTTGCTGGGAAATGTGATGACGGGAGCTACCATGGCGATCAGGCGCAGAGCGCTTCGCACCATACTTCCTTTTCACCTGGATTTAGGACGAAAACTATGGTACGACGGGTGGATCGGATTTTGCCTGATGGCCGCCTATCGGGTTGGGTATATTGATCAACCCCTTATTAAATACCGGGTACATAGCGGCCAGCAGGTCGGCGTGGCTTCCGGTAAAAACCATTTTGAGCAATATATCATACGTAGGGATTGCCAGGAGGAATTCGTGAAGGAATATTTTCAAAGATATCTTTCTGCATTCTCCTTTATGCAGTATTTAAAAAAGGTAGTTTCTCTCCCGCTTCTTATCGAGAATCGGATTACAAAGGAATATCTCGTTCAAAAAAGGAATTATTTTGAATCCCAGTCTTTTTTTGAAAGAAAGCTGAGATTACTGAAATGGTATTTACAACGGGCGCATTATATTTCATTCAAAGACCTGATGACTTTATAAAAGTTATTCCATGCCGCTTGTCAGTATCGGAATGCCAGTATATAACGACAAAAAATTTCTTCAAAAAGCCGTGAATTCTTTGCTTTTACAAACGTTCACTGATTTCGAATTAATCCTGTCGGACGATTGCTCCTTTGACGGATCCTCGGAGATCTGCCAGGCCTATGCCCGGCAGGACGAACGGATAAAATATATAAGACAAAATGAAAATATAGGAATTTCGAGAAACATGAAATTTCTCCTTAACACGGCTGCTGGCAGGTATTTCATGTGGGCTGCCAATGATGATATCTGGGATAAACAGTTTCTGGAAACCCTGTTACAGGGGCTTGAAATGAATCCCCAGGCTATTGTAGCTTTTAGTCCTTTCTGTTTTATAGATGAAAGTGATCAGGTAATCAGGGAGCATCCGGTTCGGATTACTGATTATTCAGGATCATCTGCTTATATCAGGTTACGCAAGCTGATCAATATATTCGATGACGGATTTGGTTATGGATTATTCCGGAGAGAAAAGATACTAAAAGTTGAATTTCCCGTATGGTGGTGGATTAATAAGAGGACTGCTTATAATAATATATACCCCACTTTATGTTTCTACCTGACCAAAGGAGACTATGTTTTATGCGGGGACAGGCCATTATGGTATAATCGTCTTAAGGAAAAGGAGAATATACATCATAAGGAACCGTATATAAATAGCTATATCAGAGGTTCCTTTGCATTTTCTTTAAGGAAATTCAACCTTTTCTGGTTCTCCTGTAAGGAAATTATAAGGGGAGGTGGGAATGCCCGACTTGCTATCGCCCTGTTTCCGGAGATATTTTACAAATGGTTTTTAAGGCCGTCTTTAGGTAATTTTTTCAGGCAATACAGACCATACAGGGAAGGTAAATTGAAGTTTTGGTAGGTTTAAAAGTGATGCCTTATGCTGACTATTGTTGACTATGGAGTAGGAAACCTTCATTCAGTTAAAAATATGCTGAAGAAGGCGGGCGTCATTTCTATCATCAGTAACAGTCCGGATGAGGTTGCAAACGCTTCGAAACTGATATTACCCGGTATGGGAGCATTTGACAATTGCATGGAAAAACTCGACGAGTCCGGCCTCAGGCAAATCGTTGAGCAAAAAGCAATGACGGAGAAAATACCTGTATTGGGGATATGCGTTGGTTTGCAGATGTTCATGGAAAGCAGTGAGGAGGGTGTATTACCAGGGCTCGGCTGGGTTAAAGGCCGTACCATTCGGTTTAACCCGGAGAAGATGCGGGACAGGCAGAAAATCCCAAATATGGGATGGAATGAAATAACACCTAAGAAGGACTCCCGGCTATTACAAAACCTGGAAGATTCCCGTTTTTATTTTGCCCATTCATTCCATGTCCAACCGGAAGAAATAAAGGACGAATTGATGACGGCGCATTACGGTTACGAGTTTACGGTAGGTATCGAAAAAGATAATCTGGTAGGCGTACAGTTTCATCCTGAAAAAAGTCATCGATTCGGTATGCAGCTACTTAAAAATTTCGGGGAAAATTATTGATGCGGCGGGTAAGAGTTATACCGGTATTGTTACTCAGAAAAGGAGGACTGGTAAAATCCATTCGGTTTAAGAATTTTAAATATGTAGGCGATCCTATTAATGCGGTCAGGATCTTCAACGAAAAGGAAATTGATGAGATCGTTGTGCTGGATATTGATGCCGGACGTGAGAGACGCGGACCCAATTTTCTTCAGGTTGGAGAACTGGCCGGTGAAGCTTTTATCCCAATGGCCTATGGGGGAGGGATATCTACTATTGACGAGATAAAAAAGTTATTTTACCTGGGGATTGAAAAAGTTGTATTAAATCATCAGGCATTTGCCAATCCTTCGTTAATAACCGAAGCTGCTAAACTGGTGGGAAGTCAAAGCGTCGTGGTATCGATAGACGTCAAAAAAAACTTTCTCGGCAAGTATAAGATTTATATAAAAAACGGAACGGAAAGCATCGGCATGGAACCTATGGCGTTTGCTTTGAAAATGCAGGAGGCCGGGGCCGGAGAGATTTTGCTGAACAACATAGACCGGGACGGAACCTATGAGGGGTATGATCTTGAACTTATAAAGACACTCAGTCACGGGCTTAAAATACCTTTAATCGCATGTGGAGGCGCATCCGGACTGGATGACTTTGCCAACGCCATCAATAGCGGTGCATCCGCAGTTGCTGCAGGTAGTATTTTCGTTTTTCAGCGCCCGCATAACGCCGTACTGATTAGTTATCCTTCGCAAAAAGAGCTCAAAGAAAACGTTTACAGCAGGTTAGAATAAATAAAAGCAAGAGGTAAGGGTATGAGTTCAAAAGAAGTTAAAGGTCTTCGCTGGTATGATGAGGAAAAATTGAAAATTGACAGGGATATCAATTATGGCCGTCCTTATCAGCAATGTACCATGAGTGTGATGGATACCATTGCTGACCCGAATATCAGTTTCGATGAAAAGGGTATTTGCAATTATTATTATGAATATAAGAAGGCGGAAAAGGAGCAGGTATTTAAAGGGAATACCGGAATACAAAAACTTAATGACGCCGTTTCAAAAATTAAGGAGGCTGGTAAGGGGAAGGAGTACGACTGTATTCTGGGTTTAAGTGGAGGAGCAGACAGTTCTTACCTGGCCTATCTGGCAAAGCAGCACGGACTGAGGCCTTTAGTGGTTCATTTTGACTATGGCTGGAATCTGGAACTGGCAGTTCAGAATATCGAGCATATTATTAAGCAGTTGGATTTTAATCTTTATACGATCGTAATGGACTGGGAGGAAATGAGGTCATTGCAACGGTCTTATTACAGATCTTCGGTTTTAGACCTTGATGTGCCAGCCGATCATATGATTTTCGGGGCCTTATATCAAACAGCCGATAAATTCGGGATTAAATATATTTTAAGCGGAAAGAATATTGTGACGGAAGCAGTATTGCCCCGCGCATGGAACTACAACAAATTTGATCTGGCAAACCTGAGGGACATTCATCGAAAATTTGAGAACGGTTCGTTAAAGAAATTACCTGCTCTGGGTGTATGGCAGTTTGGAATTTATACCGCCATTAAGAGAATTCAGACCATTGAACTGCTGAATTTTGTAGAATATAATAAAACAGAGGTAAAAAAATTATTAAGTAAAGAATTGAAATGGAGGGATTACGGCGGAAAACATTATGAAAATATTTTTACCAGATTTTACCAGGGCTATTTATTGCCTGTCAAATTCGGGATCGATAAAAGGAAGGCCCATTTGTCAAACCTTGTATTTTCGGGTCAAATGACAAGGGAAGAGGCTTTGCAGGAACTGAGTCACCCTCCATACGATCCTTCCCTGGTGCTGAACGATCTGGAATATATCAGTAAGAAATTGGGTTTTACGGTTGAAGAGTTTGTTGATTTAATTAACCAGCCGAATAAACGCCATGAAGAATTTGCAACCGATGCCAGGGAGAGAAAGCTGTATTGGTGGTTAATCAAGGTCATATCCCCGGCTACACAGCTATTAAGAAATCTAAAAATCCGCAATTAATGATCGTTACGGTTGTCGGCGCAAGGCCTCAGTTTGTAAAGGCGGCCATACTGTCCAGGGCTTTACGTGATGCAGGTATTGAGGAGATCATGATCCATACAGGGCAACACTACGATGAAAAAATGAGCAATGTATTCTGGCAGGAACTCGGTTTGCCGGAATGTACGATCAATCTGGAGGGGGGATCCGGCTCCCATGGAGTTCAAACAGCGCGAATGATCGAAAAAATGGAAGCCTTTATTCTTTCATTAAACCCGGCTCCCAGGGCTTTGCTTTTATATGGGGATACCAATTCAACATTGGCCGGATCTTTAGTTGCTTCGAAAATACAATTGCCCATCATTCACGTGGAGGCGGGGCTGAGAAGTTTTAACCGGAGTATGCCTGAAGAAGTGAACCGGATTATCACAGATCACCTTTCGTCTCTCTTATTTTGTTCTTCACAGGCAAGTGTCACCCAACTGGCCAGTGAAGGGATTACCCATGGTGTATTTAATACGGGTGATGTCATGTTTGATGCTATTAAGACTTTTACCGCAGAGGCTGAAAAGAAAATAAAGATAGACACCTTGTTGCCATTTTCGGAGCGACCTTTTTGCTTATTGACGCTGCACAGACCTGCAAGCACTGAAAATGACAGCAATATCGAAAATTTGCTTAAGGTAATCAGGGATATTGCTATTCCGTTTATATGGCCTGTTCATCCAAGGTTGCGATCCAAAATTGCGCAAATGGATATACCCGGAAATATATATACGACGGATCCGTTTTCCTATTTTGAAATGCTCACGGTACTGAAGCATTGTTACAAGGTTTTTACCGACTCAGGAGGATTACAAAAAGAAGCTTATTGGATAAAAAAGCCCTGTATAACACTAAGACCTGAAACGGAATGGGTCGAAA
>DHWT01000274.1:0-302 GCA_002413325.1 Chitinophagaceae bacterium UBA5175
ATGCTGGGCGGGGTTTGCGGTGGTCTGGCTGCCTACCTGCGGATAGATCCTTCCGTAGTGCGTATCATTTATGCGGTTCTGATCCTGGGCAGTTTTGGAACCGCCCTGTTGTTATATATTATTTTATGGATCGCGCTTCCGCCCAAATCCGTGGAAACGAATATTAAAAAAAGGCTGTACCGGGACCCCGATCACCGCGTGATCGGTGGCGTGGCCAGCGGACTGGCAGCCTATTTTAATATTGACATCTGGATTCCCCGGGTGATATTTTCCCTGCCCCTGATACTCGGGACGCTGACTTC
>DHWT01000274.1:692-10971 GCA_002413325.1 Chitinophagaceae bacterium UBA5175
GAAAAGCTCGAAATGCGGGGTGAAAAGATCGACCTGGCTTCTATCAAAAATACCATAAAAAGCGACCTGGAAGGCTTCAGGCAGAAAGCTGCTAACGTGGGTGCGGAAATGAAACAGAAAGCTGAACAATTCGGCAGTGAAGTGAGAGACCAATCCGGCAGCCTGAGAAAAGATATATCCTCGGTACCTATTCCACGTCAGGGTATCGGTCATGCCATCGGCGTGTTATTCAAAGCATTTTTTTTATTCATCTCCGTGATTATCACTTTTGCATTGGTTACGGCCCTGATCGGACTCATCTTTACCGGTGCCGGCGTGCTTCCTTTGAAAAACTTTTTTATCCATGGATTCTGGCAGAATATACTGGCGTGGTCTGTCCTGCTCCTGTTCCTGGTATTGCCGGTAATCGGTTTACTGACCTGGCTGATACGCCGCATTATTGGCGCCAGAAGGGGCGGCAACTACCTGGGATATATTTTCGGCAGCCTCTGGGTTATCGGCCTGATCAGTCTGTTCGCACTGGCTGCTTCAATCAGTTCCAATTTCAGAACTCGCGCCGGTGTAAGCGAAGACATCCGGTTAACAGCCCCGGCGGGCGGGAGAATGATTGTTAAAATGGATGATTCGAAGCCAGTATATTTTGATTCCGACTGGATGGGGATTAACTGGCATAACAATAGTCCGTTCTTTGACCTGACCGAAGACAGTTTGACGATGAACACGGTACGGATCAATTTGATCAAAAGCAATGACAGCTCCTGGCATCTTCACCGTGAAAAACTCAGCCGCGGTTCGAGTAATGCTGAAGCCAGCAGCCTGGCTTCACAAATAGAATTTCCGATTGAACAGAGAGACAGCCTGCTGTTGCTGGCACACGGATTTTCGATTTCACCAAAACAACAGTTTCGCAATCAGCAGGTATTGCTGGTCCTGGAAATACCGATTGGTAAGAAAATCCTCATGTCCCCAAACCTGGATGACTACCATTGGTTTGATATAAACAGAAAAAGGTGGAATAACAGGGGAATGGATGTCGAATGGAATGTTTCAGGTGATTATGAATCTTCCTGGGATGCCGGTTCGGAATATATCATGACGGAAAACGGACTGGAAAGAACCCATAAGAACATGCTGAAGAATCAGGACGAAGACGAAGACCGGCCTGTGCGCCCGGATAGCAGTGAAAATAAAAATCCAAACGGGGAATATCGTTATCATAAATCAAAAACAGCTGCAGCGGCAGCAAATATACCGGTTCCGGCCACCATCATGGAAAAACATGACCCGGAATTCAGCACCATACTGGTTCTGTTAACCCAGCTGGGTTAATTCGGGCGATCCCTTACCATTGGCCACCTCCGGGTGGCCATATTATTTATTGGCTGCCTGCACGGCAAGTTTTAATTTCGCCACCGGTTTCTTAAACTTAAAACGGGATATGAAAAATACACCCTTTACGCATAAGCACCTGGAGCTTGGTGCAAAAATGGCTGAATTCGCCGGGTATCATATGCCGATCAGTTACTCGGGGATCAACGATGAACACCTGGCTGTGCGTAATAATGCCGGTATCTTCGATGTGAGCCATATGGGTGAATTTATTCTGAAAGGAGCCGGGGCCCTGGATCTGATACAACGCGTCACATCCAATGATGCTTCCAGATTAACGAACGGCCAGGCCCAGTACAGCTGCCTTCCCAACGAATCGGGCGGTATTGTAGATGATCTGCTGGTTTATTGTATCCGGGAAAAGGAAGTCTATATGCTGGTGGTCAATGCCGCCAATATTGAAAAGGACTGGAAATGGATCAGCGGTTTTAATACCGGTGGCGTATCGATGGAAGATATTTCTTCCAAAACCTGCCTGCTGGCCATTCAGGGACCCAACGCCACGCGTATGCTGCAGCCACTGACTTCCATGGACCTGATGAACCTGAAGTATTACAGTTTTGTAAAAGGTCCTTTCGCGGGGGTGGACAATGTATTGATCAGTGCGACCGGTTATACCGGCGCCGGCGGTGTTGAAATTTATTTCGAAGACAAAAACGATGCAGCCAATAAAATCTGGGATGCCATTTTCGCTGCAGGAAAGCCGCTGGGTCTTAAACCTGCCGGCCTGGCTGCACGGGACACCCTGCGGCTGGAGAAAGGATATTGTTTATACGGGAATGACATTAATGATACCACGTCCCCACTGGAGGCCGGGCTGGGCTGGATTACGCGGTTTACCAAGGCATTCGTTGGCCGTGAAGCGATTGAACAGAAAAAGAAAAAGGGCATACAGAGAAGGCTGGTTGGTTTTGAAATGGTGGATAAAGGTATTCCCCGCCATGGTTATGAGATCAGGGATTTTTCAGGAATGCAAATCGGGGAAGTGACGTCCGGCACGCAGTCACCATCTTTAAATAAGGCCATCGGACTGGGTTATGTACGGGAACCATTTAATAACCCCGATGCAAAAATTTATATCAGGATCCGGGATAAACTTTTACAGGCCCGTGTTGTCAAACTTCCATTTATTTCGTGAACGTTTCGTGTTTTTCCCGCTAACGGGGATGATTATTATTGAATTTTATTTACACTGATGCCGAACGCCAAACCCTTTTTATATACTTCCATGTCGCCCGCCCTGCTGCATTTGTATAATGCATCCCAGGCAACCGTCGTGATTATTGATGTATTGCGCGCCACGTCTACCATTGCAACGGCCCTGTATAATGGCGCCCGGTATATTGTGCCGGTGGACAGTGTGGCAAAATGTATTGAGCTCGGCCGGCAGATCAATTGTATCACCGCAGGGGAACGCGACGGGAAGATTGCGGAAGGCCTCAGTTATGGCAATTCACCCTTTGAATATAACCGGGAATTCATCAACGGGAAAATACTGGTGCTGACGACCACCAATGGTACGCGCCTGCTGCATATGGCTCTGGATAAAGGGGCGCGTGAAATTGTTACGGGTTCCTTTGCCAACCTGGACGCGGTTACGGAATATCTCATCCGGCAGAAAAATAATGTCATACTGGCCTGCGCAGCCTGGAAGGACCGGATCAACATTGAAGACACATTATTTGCCGGGGCCGTGATTGACCGGGTTCGGGGGCATTTCAATATGGAATGCGATGCTTCCCATATTGCAGTCAACCTGTATCATAAAGCAGCCGGAGACCTCTTTGGATTTATGAAAGAAAATAATGCATCCCATTATAACCGGTTAATGGGATTCGGCCTGGAAAAGGATATCCGCTATTGCCTGGAACCCAACCAGGCCAACGTACTTCCGATTTATGAAAATGGTAAACTGAAGATCTATTGAGTCAATTCCCAGGCTTCCATTTTTCTTTCGAAAACATCCAGCGGCATACAGCCATCCTTCAGCACTTCATCATGGAATGCACTGATCTTAAATTTTGAACCCAGTTCGCCGGTATAACGGTTTCTCAGTTCGCGGATCAGCAGGGCTCCTGTTTTATAACTCAGGGCCTGCGCAGGGATGGCAATATACCGCTCGATTTCAGCTGTGGCGCCCTGTTCATTGATGCCTTCCTGATCCATCATGTAATGAATCGCTTCCTCGCGGGTCATTTTTTTCCGGTTCATGGCCACATCCACCACCAGCCGGATGGCCCGGTGTATCTCATCTTTCAATGCGCCCATGTACTGATACGGATCGGTATAAAGACCCAGTTCCTTACCCAGTGATTCCGAATACAGGGCCCAGCCCTCTCCATAAGCCCCGTACCAGCCAAATCTTCTGAACCGGGGCAGCAGGGTGTCTTCCATTTGAATCGACATCTGGTAATGATGACCCGGAATGGCTTCATGCAGAAAAAGCGATTCCATTCCCGAGGTGGTATTGAATTTCGTTGCATCCAGGATCGGCACATAAAATATCCCGGGCCGGGTTCCACCCGGATCTCCCTGGATATATTCCGCGCTGGCACTGGCTGCGCGAAATGCTTCCGTCTGGTGGATTTCAAACTTCATTTTGGGCGTGTGACCAAATAATTTTTTCAGGTTGGGGTCGATCGTCAGCTGGATTTTTTTGAAAGCATTTAAAACCGCTTCCGGTGTTTTATAGGGCGTGAACCGGGGATCGGTTTTCATATAGGTAAAAAAGGCCGGCAGATCACCGGTAAAACCCGTTTTTTCCCTGGTTGCTTCCATCTCTTCCCGTATCCTTTTTACTTCTGAAAGGCCGGTCCGATAAATTTCTTCTGCATTCTTATCGGTCGTCGTCCAGTAACGGATCAGGAAATCATACAGTTTATTTCCGTTTGGTAATGCGTCGAAGCCGATACTGCTGCGGCTTTTAGGCAGGTACTCGTTCTTCAGGAAATCGGCCAGCTTCTTATAAGAAGGCAGAAGCACACCGGCAATGACACCGGTGAGCCTGGAACGGATGGATGCCTGATCCGCGGCTGGGAAAGCAGGGGGGATCTGTGTAAGCGGAGTATAAAAAATACTTTTGGTTATATCTGTTACAACCAGATCCTGCATTTCCGGAATCATTTTTTCGACAAGGCAGCGGGGAAGAATATACCCATTTTGCAAACCCCTCCGGAAATACACGATGGCGCTGTCGGTCCAGGCTCCGAATTTCCCCGCCCGGATTATCCAGTTTTCATAATCTTTTACAGTGTTAAATGGCTGAATGCCGCTGCCACTGCCCATCTGGCCCAGGGAAATCGGAACACCTTCAAACTGGTTAAAAGGCATATACTGAATGTTGGGCATGAGCACGAGATTCATGCTCAGGTGTAAATCCAGTCCCTCCAGGTTGATTTTCATTTCCCTAACAAAAATATCATAACTGATCTGGTCGTTGCGGTTGAGTTGGTTCCGGTCAAAAACGAGTATTTTATTGAGATAAGAATTGTAGAAATTACGAAGGGTATCCAGGTAACTATCGGTAAAATCGGCCGGTAACAGGTCATTATAAAGGGAATCCCCGTTTTGGGTGGCTTCCAGCGGGAGATATTTCATCCGGTCGTTGTAATAATCATTCAAAACCACCCCGAACTCTTTATTATCCGCCAGGGACCGGTCCCGGTGCATGAGTTTACAGGATGAGGAAATACAACAGAACAGCAGGATTACATATAAATAAAATTTCATTCTGATCATTTGGGAAACTAAAGTAAGCAATTCATGCAATGGGGAAAATGCTTACAAATAATTTTCAGGGCAGAAAATGCATGGGAATTTACTTTTTCGCCTATCTTCGCCTGACTAAACTGCTTTTGCGGCCGTATACCCTACCTTATGCATCCCGATTTCGTATTCATCAAAACTGTATATTAAATAAAATTAATTGACCCGGACAGCGGATTGGTACAACAATTGCTGACTGCGTTATATATTTTTAACAGCATAATTGATTATTCTTTAATTTCTTAAAATGATTCTTATGAAGCTTAGGTACATTCTACTTTTCGCAGTTTCCTCACTGTTTTTTTTCTCCTGCGTGAGCAACAAAAAATTTAAGGCGATGCAGGCCCAGATGCAAGGCCGTTTTGATTCTCTGAGTGCTGAATATACAAAACTCCAGGGCGACCTGAAAAATTGTAACGATCAGACAGCAGATCTTACAAAACAAAAAACCAACTTACAGGGACAGGTAGACGAATTAAACAAACAGGTGGCATTCCTGAGGGAAAACAATACACAGGCCCTGAAACAGCTCGAAGATATGTCGGTTATTTCCGGTGCACAGGCTGAGAGTATCAAGAAATCCCTGGAAAACATCGGAGCCAAAGATGCCTACATCCGCGATCTGCAGTCGGCAATGGCCCATAAGGATTCCCTGAATATGGCGCTGGTGATGAATCTGAAAGGTGCCGTTGGTGACCAGAACGATTCTGATGTCAATATTAAAGTGGACAAGGGTGTTGTATTCATCGACATCTCTGACAAACTCCTTTTCAAAAGCGGAAGTTTTACAGTAACCAAAGGGGCTAAAGGCGTTCTTGCCAAGGTGGCAGCGGTTCTGAAAAACCAGCCGGATGTTGAATTCATGGTTGAAGGAAATACAGATAATAAAGTTTATCGCGGACATCCTGATTTAATTGACAACTGGGACCTGAGCTGCAAACGCGCTACTTCAGTGGTTCGCATCCTGGCTAAGACCTACGGTATTCCTCCGGCAAAAATGACTGCTGCCGGCCGTGGTGAATATGTTCCCCTGATGTCGAATGATACCAATGAAGGTCGTGCTGCCAACCGCCGCACCAGAATCGTGATCCTTCCACAGCTGGATCAGTTCTTCAATCTGCTCGAAACAAAGAAGGGTTAATCCCCATTCATACGAAATCATTTTTAGGTCCTCCCGTTTGGGGGGACCTTTTTTATTGGCATTGGGAGCTTGACGGTGTACCGTAAAGCGCTTTGGGCGTATAGCTTGAAGCGTTTTGAAAGCCTAAGGTTTAATTTTAATAACCGCGCACATTCTTGCCTTCCATATAGTTGATAAAGGCTTTGTTGACGACGCGGTTGCCGCCCGGGGTGGGGTAATTGCCTGTGAAATACCAGTCACCGGTGTTGGTGGGGCAGGCTTCGTGAAGGGATTCGATGGTTTGGTAGATCACTTCTACCGGGGTTGTAATTTCCGGCGGGGTGATCAGTCTGGCTATTGTATCTGAGAGTTCCTGCGTAGTGAATGGTTTATATACCTGGCGGACGATATTCTCGGTATGCAGCTGACCCAGGCGTTCCAGTTCTTTGCAATGATCATACATTTCGGTAAGGCAATTGGATTTTCCGCGTTCATGCATGAGGGTTATGGCCGCGCGAAACGCAATAAAATCGCCCAGTTTACTCATGTCGATCCCATAACAATCCGGATAACGGATCTGGGGAGCTGAGGAAACGATGATGATTTTTTTCGGCTCGAGCCTCGCCAGCATGCGCACAATGCTTTCCCGCAGGGTGGTTCCGCGAACAATGGAATCGTCAATTACCACCAGGGTATCCAGCCCTTTCTCCACCGTGCCGTAGGTAATATCATATACGTGCTGGACCATTTCCTTGCGGCTGATATCTGCAGTAATGAATGTGCGCATCTTGACATCCTTGATCGCAATTTTTTCAATCCGGATTTTCCGGTTGATCATTTGCGAAAGTTTATCTTCCGTCAGATCATTTCCCCAGGATAGAATCCGTTGGATCATGACCTTTTTCAGGTAGTCGTCCAGGCCTTTCCACATGCCGTAAAAAGCGACTTCCGCTGTATTGGGGATGAAAGAAAATATGCTGTTTTTAAGGTCGTGGTTAACTGCATTCAGGATTTGTTCACTCAGGTTATAGCCCAGTGCTATGCGTTCCCGGTAGATTTTTTCATCGCTGCCCCTTGAAAAATAGATCCGTTCAAAACTACAGGCGCGACGTTCTTTGGCCGGAATTATTTGTTCCACTGAAAACCTTCCGTCCGATTTTGCTATCAGGGCATTTCCGGGCATCAGTTCCAGTACTTCATTTTCTCCCAGGTTGAAAACGGTGCGGATGGCTGAACGTTCCGAAGCCGCAATAATGATTTCATCATCGGCATAATAATAAGCAGGCCGTATGCCGTGTGCATCCCGGAAAACAAACCCGTCTCCGTTACCTGCGAGTCCGCCCACGGTAAATCCGCCATCGAAAAGCGGCAGGGCCCTTTGCAACACTTTTTTGAGATCCAGTTCCATCGGCATTTCTTCGTCTGCCTGCACGATGAAATGGTGGATCACCTCCATCATGGCCGCCAGGTCGCTTTGTTTCTGGAATTCACCGGGTTCAATATTAATCAGTGCAAAGAGTTCATCTGTATTGACCAGGTTGAAATTGCCTGCCAGTGCAAGGTTCCGGGCAGGAATCGTATCCCTTTTTATGAAGGGATGACAGAATTCAACATTGTTCTTCCCCTGGGTTCCATAGCGGAGATGGCCCAGCAGGAGTTCGCCCATCATCGAAATATGTCCTTTTAAAAGTCCGGGATGCCGGGTGATATCGGGTTGATATTTTTCCAGGTCATTTACTTCTTCATGGATCTTCGAGAATATATCGGCAATAGGCTGGTTGTTATTGCTGCGCAAACGGTGGAGAAACGGATGACCGGGTTCGATATTCAGTTTAACAGAAGCCACACCGGCCCCGTCCTGGCCGCGGTTATGTTGTTTTTCCATCAGCAGGTAAAGCTTGTTCAAGCCATACAATGCCGTACCATATTTCTGGAGATAATAAGAGAAAGGTTTGCGAAGCCTGATGAATGCCAGTCCGCATTCATGTTTAATTTGGTCGCTCAATTTTTTCTGTTTAAAGGCACCGGATCCCGGATCCGGCACTCAATT
The DNA here is from genome assembly GCA_002413325.1 of Chitinophagaceae bacterium UBA5175. GTDB lineage: Bacteria > Bacteroidota > Bacteroidia > Chitinophagales > Chitinophagaceae > Puia. The sequence goes on from DHWT01000274.1 coordinate 9,017, forward strand.
TTCCGTTTTTACGCCTCCGGAGGGCCGGCAGCAGGCTTTGAAACGAAAGTGAAGCGCAAAGGTAGTCGAATTTGCGTAATGAAAAAGTAAGGGGATGCAGAAAATGGTTAAAACCCGGTGGGGGGATGGAAACGGGCTGGTTATCATAACCATATGACTGGAAAACGGGCGGGTGGTTATGCCAGGAGGGAGCTGGTATTCATATAATGAATCAGCGAAGCAGCATTTTTCAGCTTTAATTTTTTCAGAATATTATGCCGGTGTACTTCAACCGTTTTAATCGAAATTTCCAGTTTTAATGAGATATCCTTGGATGAACTGCCATGCCTGACCAGGTTAATGATTTCCATTTCTCTTTCTGTGAGTTTATTAATGGCGGAAACGGCATCCCGGTTTGCCGTGGCTTCGGATAACAACTCCCGGATTTCACTACATATAAATTTATTTCCCCTGGATACTTCCATGATGGCATTGACCATTTCTTCCTTTGATGAATTTTTTGTGACATAACCACTGGCACCCTGCTGTAACATCTTATTTGCATAAGCCGGCTGAGAATGCATGGTAACACCGATAATCCGGGTGGATGGGGAAACCTCCCTGATCCGCCGGGTCGCTTCAATACCTGAAAAAGGGCCCATGTTGATATCCATCAGCACCACGTCCGGCTTCATTTCTTCAGTCATTCTTACGGATTCCTCCGAATTGGAGCAGCATCCGATTACCTTGAACCTTGGATTACGGTTCAGGATATAAGTCCAGGTTTCTCTAATCAGCTTGTGATCATCCGCAATCAAAATATGAATCATATTCAGTGTTTTCAGATGGTATGTACTGGTTACCGGCTATTTTCACCTTACCCAACTGTAAATTAACCAATCGGTTTGAATAATAAAACAGATGATCTTTTTTTCTGTATTTCCCGGGGAAACCGGTTAGTTGGCGGATGTAAACTGGCGGGTTTGCCATTTGGAAAGATTGCCGCAGTTCCGGTAATCCCCGTCAATCATAATATAATAAGTGGAAATCCTGGACTGGAACCAGGTTTGGAGGGCCTTATTCTTTTTTTCTTCCAAAGCCCGCTGGGCGATCCGGTTATAATCGTCTTTCATATTTTCCCGGTGCGGTTCCGATTTGGAAATAAGATAGATAATGCGAACACCTTTTTTGCCGCGATCATCAGAAAATACGGAAGGCTGTGAATACTGTCCGGCATTCAGGTTTGATTTTTTCAGTAACAGCACCATATCCTTATCGAGCTCATCTATTTTCAAATAGTTGGATCCGTCGTGGCCCATGAGGATCCCGGCTGTGAACTTGGCATTTTCATCATCACTGTATTTTGCCACCGCTTCTCCGAAGCCAATGGAACCGGATACGAGTTGCTGACGTATGGAATCCAGTTTGGCAGTGGCCAGGTCAATTTCCGGTTGTGTTATCTGGGGAATGCGGAGAATATGCCGGATTACGGCATCGTCGCCGTTGCGGCTAACCATCTGTATGATATGGTATCCGAACTTTGTTTTGATAACAGGTGAAATCTGTCCGTCTTTTAAACGGAAGGCAGCCGCGAGGAATACGGGGTCCCATTGTTTTTCGAGCCGGTTGACCTGGTACATTCCCCCCTTGTCTTTGCTTCCGGGATCATCCGAGTATAAAGAAGCCAGGGTTTCAAATCGTCTGCTTCCGCTTTCAACCTGTTGCTTGTATTCATTCAGTTCTTCGATGGCAAGCTGCTCAATATCGCGGCTTGCTTTCGGATATACCACGATCTGGCCGATCTGCAGTTCGGATTCGTAAAAAAGCAGACTGTCCTTGGGAATCCGGTCGTAATATTCCTTTACTTCGGAAGGGGTTATTTTGATACCATCCACAATCTTGTTGCGCATGCCCTGGGCCATTCGCTGTTCCTTGATGGGCTGGCGAAACTCTTCCCGCATCTGGTAGATGGACCT
>DHWT01000274.1:11205-11458 GCA_002413325.1 Chitinophagaceae bacterium UBA5175
CTTCCCGCATCTGGTAGATGGACCTTCCTGCAATTTGTTCCAGGGCTTCCTTACTCCCGTACTGCGCCACGAAATAGCGTATTTTCTGATCGATCTCTGCATCTATTTCTTCATCTGTTACGGGGATGGAATCTTTTTCAGCCTGTAATACCAGTGCTTTCTGAACGAGCATTCCATCCAGGATCATACAGGGGTCCTGTTCCTGTCCGCCCTGTCGTTTCACATCTTCATTTGCAATGAAAATTTCTGATTT
>DHWT01000330.1 GCA_002413325.1 Chitinophagaceae bacterium UBA5175
ACCAGCAAAATAACCGGTATTTAAACCTCGGCATCGGATATTCTTTTTAATCCAATTAAACGCTCCATGCAAGTCGAACGCAGAAAATTCCTCCATGATGCCTGTAAAGCCTGCCTGCTTACAGGAGCCGGCTTTTTGATTTCTGACCTGACTGCATGCAGTCCTGCAACCCGGATCACCCGGCTACCCATCCGGGATGATACGGTGCGCCTGCCTGTTACATCATTCACCAGACAATCCATGCAGATCGTCAGGCCCGAAGGCTGGGTTTATGATATCGCCGTGCGGAAAACAGCCGGCAGCCAATATGAAGCCCTGCTGTTGCAATGCACCCACCAGAAAAACCAGTTGATTGCCGATGGCAACGGATTTACCTGCACCTTGCATGGCAGCCGGTATACGGTTGACGGGCAGGTGAAAAAAGGTCCTTCTGAAGTGGCACTGAAAAAATTTGCCACCCGTCTGGAACAGGATCAGCTGGTCATTCAACTTAAATCATAACCGCGAAAGGTTGATCCGTCCTTCCTGCTTATCTTCGGAAAAAAAACGGAGGATTATGAAAACGGGCGTCGTCGGTTATGGTGTGGCTGCACAATTTATGCACCTGCCCTTTATCGTAACCAATCCAAACTTTGAACTGCAAACCATATTACAGCGACATGGAGATGAAGCCAAAGAAAAATATCCTTCGGTACACGTGGTGCGCAGCCTGGAAGAAATGCTGGCCGACGAAAGCCTGGAACTCATTGTGATCACCACCCCGAACGATTCCCATTTTGACTATGCCTGGCGCGCCCTGGAAGCCGGCAAACATGTGGTGCTGGAAAAACCTTTTACGATCCGCTCGGAAGACGCAAAAAAACTGATTACCCAGGCTGAAAAAAAGGAACGCATATTAAGTGTATACCAAAACCGACGGTATGTATCTGATTTCTTAACCATCCGGCAGTTGCTGAAGGAAAAAAAACTGGGCGATATCGTCGAATTCGAAGCACATTACGACCGGTACCGCCCTGAACAAAGACCCAATGCCTGGCGGGAAAAAAATGAACCGGGCAGTGGCATACTGTACGACCTGGGTGCCCACCTGATCGACCAGGCATTTTGTCTTTTTGGTTTGCCGAATTATGTAACGGCTGATATACGCAATCAAAGGCCCCATGCAACAACTACCGATTATTTTGAATTATGGCTGGATTATGGGTTTACAAAAATCATACTAAAAGCGGGTATGCTTGTCCGTGAGCCCGGACCGCGTTATGCCATTCACGGCATGAAGGGCTCGTTTTTAAAATCAGGTGAAGATCCGCAGGAAGCCCTGCTCAGGAAGGGTATTCTTCCCATAGCCGCCAACTGGGGCCGGGAATCCGATGATATTTACGGCCTCCTGCATACAGAAATTGATGGAATGGTTATCAAAGAAAAATATCCTTCGCTAACGGGCAATTATGGTGGTTTCTATAATGACCTCTATCGTACCATCCGCCACGGAGAACCACTGAAAGTAAAACCGGAACATGGATATAATGTGATCCGGCTGATTGAAATGGCCACGGAGAGCAGTGAAAAAAAATGCCGGGTGGTTTGTACCGGGCTCATAGACGTGGAATACCCTTAAACAGCCAGCAGGCTGCAGCCCCTGATATCGCTGTTATCCATGCGGCCCAGCACTTCAAAACTTCCGTCGTCAAATAATCTGGCCACATCGTCGGTTGCAATGAATGCACAGGAATCCCGGTTTGCGAGATCGATAATATTCAGTAGTCCCTCACCGGTTTCATGGAGTTGTAACGGGTCATCCTCTTCGCGGACCAGCAACTTCATCCAGGGTGCCGGTTTATAGATACCTTCTCCATTCGAATAGGCCTGGGATAAAAGTTCCGTCATGCCGTATTCTGAATGGATCCGCGAAACGCCCAGTTTTTGTTTGAGTATCTCATGTAATTCAATCCGGATCATTTCCAATCTCCGGCCTTTCATGCCCCCCGTTTCCATTACAGTGGTATGGGACAGATCGAGGGAATATTTTTCTGCAAAGTCCAGTAAAGCAAAACTGACACCGATTAAAAGGGTCCGTTGTTTATTTTTTTCAAGTTTTAATATGACAGTGTGGAGTTTTTCAAAATCATAAAGATAAAAACCACTTTCGGGGTGGCCGCTGAGCCTGATCAGTTCATCAACCATATAAACCAGGGACGAACCGTTTCTTTCCAGGTAGGAGGGCAATAGACCCAGTATGCAATAATCCCTCGGAGAACCATAAAAAAATTCGAACCCTTTAACAAAACTTTCACGATACAGTCCGGATTCTTTTACAAAGTGACGGGCCGGGGCCTGACCCGTGGTGCGGCTGCTTTCAAAAATAATTTCCGGAGTAAAAACGCCCGTTCTTACAGCTTCAGTTTTAAAAAAAGATACCGGAAGAAACGGTACCTGATTCAGTTCCCTGACAACTGTCGGAACCGCATGAAAACGGTCCGCGAAATTCCTGTAAAGTGTATTTCCGGCATATTGATTTTTAAACAAAGCAAGCGCCCTGGATTGAAAGTCCCGGGGCAACCCGGCAAAGATCCTGTCGTATTGATAGTTAGAAGAATCGCTTTTCATAACCTGTATGCGGGGTGGAATGCCGAAACAAAAGTTTAACCGGTGCAATACTAAAGCTTTTCGCGAAAATCCTTTAATTTGTGCTGTTCAAATCATATACATGAAGCCAGGGCGACCCGTTTTGTTTTGTATTTTTTTGATGTTGCTGGGATGTAGCAAAGACCAGAATCAGACAACACCGTCTATCAAGTTGAAATCCTACACGGATCATGTAAATTCCAATGGCAGTTTCAATGCAGTCCTTACTTATTCCCAGAAAAGCGGAAACCTTTCCGGGGACAGCCTGACCATCATCCGCCATCGTTATAACCAGACGCCGATACCCATTGGGGTACAAACACCCGATACCCTGTTAACCCTGTTACCACAAACACCTAATACAAGTAACGCTGAATTCAGCGTGTCGCTTGCCTGGGCAAATATCAGTTATGGTATCAACGGGGAAAACGATACATTTGATTTCCGCTTTGTGCTGGTCGATATCAATGGCAATCACAGTGATACGGTTACGACCGGTAAAGTTGTTGTACTTCAATAATCACATGCACCTTGGTTTGGATCCGGAAAGTCTTTGACTTTTTTCTTTTCAGCAGTATATATATAGCCCTTTGCGCAGTGATTATGCTCTGGCAGAGCGGTCATTTAATGCATCTTTCCTTTTCCCGCGATTATTACTGGTTTGTCTTTTTTTCCACCATCTGCAGTTATAATTTTCACTGGTACCTGACACAACATTCCCATAACGGCGGCGACCGCATATTGTGGTCGTCTCATCACAAGACGACACACCTGCTTTTTTATTTTGCCGGAGTGATCGGATCGGTTATTTTTTTTTATAAACTGCGGCAACACGGGTTGGTTCTTTTTTTTGCTGTGCTGCTTACTTTTCTGTATTCGGCTCCTAAAATCCCCCTGCCCTATTTCCGCTTCCTCAAACTGGTGGCGATTGGGAAAACCATCTTCCTGACTTCAGTTTGGACCTATGTTACGACAATCCTGCCCGTTTTCATCGCCGGACAGCATTTCAACCACGAAATGAAATGGTTTGCGGCCAGTCGTTTTTTCCTGATTTATGGCATCTGCATCCTCTTTGATTTCCGTGACCGGGCGGATGACAGGGATGAAGGAATACGCACCATGGTAAATTATTTCAATGAACGGGGCGTGGACCGGTTGTTTTTGTTTTCCATGATTGCTTTTGTCTTTTTTACAGGCGGCCTGCTGTTCCGAGGGGTTTCCCTGATAACGGTCCTGAAGTTAATGATCCCCGGTATCATCCTTTTTTTCATTTATCCCAAGGCAAAAAAAAGCGTTTCCGATTATCTCTATTATTTCTTCCTGGACGGATTAATGATCCTTTCTGCTTTGCTGATGGCATTACTGCCAATTTGATTATTTTTGGCCCTAAATTTCATTCATGGCCAAAGCCAAATCTGCAGTTGTTTCAAAAAATTCCATTCTCACGCCGGCTTCTCTTGCATTCCTGAAAAAATACCTGAATACACCGTCACCAGTCGGATTTGAAAGTGAAGGACAGAAATTATGGATCGAATATCTGAAACCCTATATTGATTCCTATTTTACAGATTCTTACGGAACCGGCGTGGGCGTAATCAACCCGAAATCCGGGTTCCGGGTGGTGATTGAGGCGCATGCGGATGAAATCAGCTGGTTTGTCAATTATATCAACCCGGAAGGTCTCATGTACCTGAAAAGAAATGGCGGTGTGGATCACCAGGTGGCACCGGGACAAAGAGTGATCATTCACGGCTCAAAGGGACCGGTGAAGGCCGTCTTCGGGTGGCCTGCCATTCATACCCGCATGGGTACGGATGCCAAAGAAGTGCATCCCAAGGTAGAAAACCTGTTCCTGGATTGCGGCGCCCGTAACCGGAAAGAAGTGGAAGACCTCGGTATTCATCCGGGGTCAGTCGTCACCTACCAGGAAGGTTATGACGAACTGGCCTATGATAC
>DHWT01000209.1:0-208 GCA_002413325.1 Chitinophagaceae bacterium UBA5175
GTTTTCTTCATTTTCTGAAGAATCATAGCGCTGATTTCCTGGGGTGTGTACTGGCGGCCGTCTATGTCAATACGGCAAGTATTGTTGTCACCTTTTACAACTTTATAACTCCAGTGGCTGATTTCATTGGTTACTTCATCAAAACGGCGGCCCATAAACCGCTTTACGGATGAAATGGTATTTACGGGATTGGTGATGGCCTGGCGTT
>DHWT01000209.1:514-4907 GCA_002413325.1 Chitinophagaceae bacterium UBA5175
GATGGCGTGGTGCGGCGTCCTTCTTCATTGGCGATGACCACAGGTTCATTACCCTCCATCACAGAAACACAGCTGTTTGTGGTTCCGAGGTCGATTCCGATTATCTTACCCATAATATTGATTTATTTAAGGTTCGTATTAAGATTCATAACTGAATGTCAATCATTATGCCACGCAGAAAATAGTGCAAAAATGGCAGGCAGGGCCGGTCCGGCCCCGGCTTTTCCGGCGCTAATGGCTACATTAGAGGTATAAAAATCTGTTATGGCCCGTGAAATCAAATCCGCAACCGATATACCGGTTGCCCCGCCAACCAGCATCAATGATTATAAAGACCGTCTGGTCAAGCTGATTCCTTCTGAAATCATTACCGCCTATATTACCTTAAAAGGCCTGATCTGCGGGGCAGACGTGTCAGGTAACAGGCAACTGCTGCTTTGGATCGTTTTTGGCATCCTGGTCATACTGAATCCCCTGTATCTGTTTTATGTAACCAAAGTGAAAAAAGCAGAACAAATCTTATTTTCTTCCTTTGCTTTTGTGCTGTGGGTGATGGTCATTGGCGGAACGTTTACCCATATTCTTGGTTTTCCTTCAGAATGGCTGGGGTCCATCCTCCTGGTCATTTATACTTTACTGATTCCTTTTGTGTATAAGGGTTAGTTCAGCCTGAAGCCCGGGGCCTTGAACCTACCCTGAAGGCTTAACGCTTTTCTTTGCGGGTTTTGATTTTTATATATTTCCCGAAGAAAAATAAACCGATAAAGGGCCAGGCAACTGGATCCATCCAGGCTTTATCTGCCCGGATCCATTTCCATTTATTGCTCCAGGAAATATTTTCCGGATGCAGGCGGTATAGCCAGTTTCTCCGGATCTTCTTTTCTATGCCCACGGGTGGCAGAAAACCACCTGCTGCCTGCGGAAGTGCTTCTGAAAACTGCTGATGCCAGGCCAGTGTATGTTCCACCCATTCATCTCCAAAATTTCCTCCTTCCGTGAAATGCAGGATATCCATATTAAAAATGACGGCTGCCCGCCATTTTTTTATCACGTGGAATGAAAAGTCAATGTCATAAAGGTGAAAACCCCGCAATAATTTCTCATTGAACCGGGCATCATCCCATACCTCCCTACGGATTGCCATAAAAACACCATCCACATTTATGACGGGTTCAAATACGGATTGTGTAGGATTACTGTATAAATGAATTGTTTTGCCTTTTTTATCCCTGTGAAAAATATTGCAAAAATCAAAATCGGGGACACCGGTTGCCCATCCGGATGGGGTTTTACTTTTATATTTTGCTCCCGCAATACCGATGAGCCCGGTTTCCGGATGCAGATCAAAAGCATTTTTCAGATTTTCTGTCCAGTTTTTTGTTTCAAACCGGATGTCTTCATGAATAAAACACCAGTAGGGATACCGGGCACGGGCTGCCAGCAGATTATATACTTCCGTGATCGGTTTTGGTTGCGCCCGGTTATCCCAGATAAGCAGTTCATATTGATTCCCGGCTGTTTCGCCGATATTTACTTTCAATCTTTCCAGATACGAAACATTTGCCGAACAGATCAGAATGGAAAACATAATTAAACCGGATTATAGGGAATTCCCCTGTTCTCTGTAAATTGGGCGTTTGTTGAAATAAAATCCATGCAAAATAAGTCGTTTGGTAGCAATATCCTTCGGGGCATTCGTTTACGTGCAGGCAGGATATTCCATAATCCTTACCGGGTGGTTAATATAGACCCCATTAAAAAAATATATTATAAACACCTGAGCCCGGGCCGGGTCCGCACGCACCGGCTGTTTAATAAAGATTTATCTTTTATAAGCACCACGGAACTGTTGCATGGATTGAAGGAGATTTTTATAGATGAAATATATAAGCAGGATCTCCCGCCCCATCCTTTTATTATCGATTGCGGGGCAAATATCGGGCTCAGCGTGATTTATATGAAGCGTTTATATCCGGACGCTGAGATTATTGCTTTTGAGCCGGATGAAAAAAATTTTGAATTACTTAAAAAAAATACGGAAGCTTTTGGTTTCAAAAATGTGGAGATCAGAAAAGAAGCCGTATGGATAGAAAATACGATGCTTCAGTTTGCGGGTGAAGGATCCATGTCAAGCAGGATCGAGTCCGGTCCTTCCCCGCTTCAGGTGCGTGTAAAAGCAATACGCCTGAAGGATTTTTTAATCCGGCCGGTAGACTTTTTGAAAATAGATATTGAAGGTGCCGAATTCCAGGTGTTAAATGATGTCGCCGATAATTTGCATTTTGTAAATCATCTTTTTTTGGAATACCATGGTTCTTTCCGGCAAAATGCCGAATTGTCCAGGTTGTTTTCCCTGATTGTTGAAAATGGATTTTCTTATTATATCAAAGAGGCGACTTCCGTTTATGATACCCCCCTGGAGCTTACAAAAAAAGCCAATATGCCCTATGATATCCAGCTGAACATATTTTGTTTTCGCGATAAAACCGGCCGGGAGACTTTAAATTAAAATGAATAAAATGAATGACCTGGAAAAGTTTTTTTTCAGAACGGATCATAGACTGATTCATAAATGGAGGCATTACTTCGAGGTCTATGACCGGCATTTCAGTCGCATGAGGGATAAAAAAATTAACATTCTGGAAATCGGCGTTTCGCATGGGGGTTCAATAGAAATGTGGAATGATTATTTCCACGGGAATGCCACCATTTATTCAGTTGATATTAATCCTGAATGTAAGAAATTCGAAAATGAGTATACCAGGGTTTTTATTGGATCACAGGAGGATAAGGTTTTTTTAAAGCATTTGAACGACGTGCTGCCGCCACTTGATATTTTGATTGATGATGGGGGGCATACCATGAAACAACAGATAACTACTTTTGAATGCCTTTTTGATAAGGTGAAGGAAGATGGTATTTATCTTTGTGAGGATTTACACACTTCCTATTTCAAATATTTCGGTGGCGGGTACAGGAAAAAAAGTTCATTCATAGAATACAGCAAACATTTTATCGATAAAATTCACGCCTGGCATACGAAGAAACTGCCCGTGGATGATTTTACAAAATCGGTTCACTCGATTCATTATTATGACAGCATCATCGTAATAGAAAAACGTCCAATGTCCGCGCCTTTTGATGTGAAATCCGGTGTTCCCAGTATTGAGGATAAACTGGCTTTCGAACCGATTATTAAGAAATAGCTGGTTAAGCAACCGTTTTTCAAGTTACACTATTGACCCATCAAATATCCGGGCTAAACCGGCAGACCGATATTATCATAAAAATTCAATTATTTGAACTTACAACCTCACTCGTGCTGGTTAAATTTAAGGTTTATAGACATAATAGGATAATGCGGAGTTCGTGGAATCATAAATCGTAAGATGGTCATTGGTTAAGTCTACAATCCTTGCATAGTCTGCATTTGGATTATGTATCAAAAGTTCTGTACTATCGGAATTTTGAAATGTGTATGTGTAGTTATAGTAAGTTCCATTGTAGAAAAAAAGTTGTCCCCCATCCGGCCACATTATAACTATAGCGTTGTCTAAATTCTGGGTATTATTTGTACCCCCTCTGACGTAAACCAGTGTTCCTGGATTGGATGCATTGTAGTTTTGATAAAGCGAATCCACTATCCATTGTTTTCCGAGTAGTAGATTGGAAATTGGGTAGGTAATAATATGGTTAGTTATCATAACAGTATCTGTAACAGTTTTTGTGACTGTATCTGTAACTGTGACAGTTTTTGTTTCAGTTTTGGTACAGGATAAAAATGATAACTGACTTACGAATAAAATTGTTGTAGCGGTAACAATGGAAGATAATTTCTTCATGATAGCTGTTTAAAGGAAATTTAACGGGTTTTGTGTGAGGTCCAGTAAATGAGTTGAACTTTTGCTCTTAAAAATAGTCCATAATGGCTATAAAAAAAATTTTTTGTGATTCGGGCTACAGGGGATAAATTTTATTTGTAGGCCTAAGAGTATACCCTTAGATAAAACTGATTAAATAATGATAATTGTGAGTGATTTGATTCATCCGACAATTGCATTTGTAAAAATTTCCTCACCCAATTAATTGTTTCCCGAGGATAAACATATGCATTGTCTGCAAATACCCACCTGGAAAGTCGGAATATCCGGCCACGTTTCTCAAATTTCCCGGTCTACCCGTTTTCTTGTTGTGGGGAAAGACTAAAACTATTCTGATTTGTTGAGTTCAGTGAAGGTATATATTTTGCTGGTTCTCGTTTTTCAATCGCGAGCGAACCAATATCTATGTAAAGTCTTTTTGCCAGCTCCTTTTGCGGAAATATATTAAAAAAAGGCAGCCTGCTTCTGATCCGTTAACATTTTCAGAAAGAGATCTAGTCCTTTTTTCTTTT
>DHWT01000209.1:5252-6315 GCA_002413325.1 Chitinophagaceae bacterium UBA5175
ACACGGGCTATATGTTCCACCCCATACGCATTGGCCTGGTCAAAACGCTGCACCCATCCGGGATCCAGTTCCTTATTGCTGATCCAGGCGGCAAATACAAAGGGCAGGCCGGTCATCTGTTTCCAGGCTTCTCCCAAATCATAGAAATAGGCAGAAACAGATCGTTGATGCAGGGCCCGGTCGCCAATCACCACGGCAGCGGTATTCCCGCTGATCTGATTCAGAAAATCAGGTCCGGCGGGTTCAAATACCGGCTTTAATTTCCAGTGTTTCTCAAATAATATTTTGGCCAGCGCTACGGATGTCCGGCTTTGGTAATCCATAATAACCTTCTCAATCTCCTGCATCGGGACTTCACTGAATAAACAAACCGAGGCGACCGGCCCGTTACAGGCAATACCATAACGGGTATAAAGATGGTATTCCTTCATTTGGGGAATGATTGCTACGGGTACAAGGCCGATATCGATTTCATCTTTCAGCAACATATCGGCAATCCGGGCCGGGTGCTCTGTAACCAGGGATATTTCCTGAATGACCGGGGAATTTTCAATTCCGTATAAAAGTGGTTTGGTATTCAGATAGCTCACGGCACCTACCCTTATTTTTCTGTCCAACGCGATTAGTTTAATTTTGGCTGCAAAAGTAGGTAAGGCAGCCTAATAATCCCTATTTGCAAAAGAGTATATGGAACTTCACACGCTGACAGCCATTTCACCGCTGGACGGAAGATATCGCAGCCAATTGCAGGATTTGGGAGAATATTTTTCTGAATATGCTTTAATAAAATACCGCGTACAGGTGGAGACCGCTTATTTTATTTTTCTTTCAGAAAAAAAATTTTTCACCATATCAGCTGCCACAAAAAAACATATGCTGGAGACCGTGGAAAATTTCAACCTGGAAGATGCACAGGAAATTAAAAAGATAGAAAAAACTACCAACCACGATGTAAAAGCCGTAGAATATTTTTTGAAAAGCAGGCTGGACCAGACCCGGGACGGGGATACCCGTGAGTGGATACATTTCGGACTGACTTCCCAGGACATTAACAATACAGCCA
>DHWT01000287.1 GCA_002413325.1 Chitinophagaceae bacterium UBA5175
TCGTTTGTATATTTCATGACCATGGCAGCCGGTACGTGGCAAAAATCTATAACGACCAGTGGATGATGGAACGCGGATTCCTGGATGTCAAAACCTTCCGCGACATCGTCAACACGCGTACAGCGCAGCCATTGGTTACCTTAAGCCCGGACCAGACCGTAGGAGAAGCGGTAGACCGCATGAAAGTATTGCATATTGAAAATATTCCGGTGATGAAAGACGGAGTACCGGTTGGCGCGGTCAGTGAAAGCGGCTTATTCAATATCCTGATTGCTGGCGGTACGGATATCAGGCAAAAAAAAATCCGGGAAGTATATGAAACACCCTATCCCGTTGTCGCTTTTGACACACCGGTGGAAAGAATCAGCTCCCTCATCAGCAGGGAAAATGGCGCGGTACTCGCCAGGGACGACAGCGGCCATTTCCATATTGTAACAAAATATGATGTGCTGCAATCCCTTTCAAATAAAGCTTAAAGCCTTTAATCAAATGCGTAGATTTACGATTCATATGAATCGTTAAACTACCTGTACCGGGGTAATTCATGAACTGTTAAAATCAGGCAAAAAGGCTATTGTTGTTAATATGTGTATAATTTAATTTTGATTCTGAAGTTGATTGATACATAAGCAATCAGAACAATATCCGAAAACCGTTCAAAGTCCTTAATCCAATATCCGATAGAATTTCCATTTAAAATCCGATATCAGTCAACTTCATTTTTTCTTATCCTATGAACGAGCCCGTTTAATCCGATCCTGAAAACCGAACCCAATCCTGTAGAAGCCGATCCAAATCCCGTTAAAACCAATCCGGACCCGGAAACCTGACCTTATTCTGAAATCCAATCCTGAGAAAAACATTCCTGAAATCCAAGATCCATGGGGAAACCGGTAACAGTTCCAATACCCGTGATTTAAACCCAACTGTTTATCCAGTGCCCTCCTGCTAAATTTTCCAAACAATTTAGCGGGAGGTACCCATCGGAATGGCTTCAGCATTCATCGTTCTCCTTAAAAAGATGATCTTTGCCATAAAGCCCCTGTAATGCATCTTTCATTCGACGTCAATGCGCCGGATAAAAATTATACGAATAAACCTTCACGGAAAAAACCCATTTACCCGGTCAGTGAGGGACTTCGCCATTATCTGCAGCTTCACGGCCGTGAAGTAAAGCTGCCCGTATCATATGCCGATCTTTTACACGTGGCTTATTCGGTTCCATTAAAAGACAAAAACGGGAAAGACAGTTTATGGGAAACCGTTTCCTACGATATGCAGCACTGGCAATATATCCGGGAAGGGCTGGTAAAAATGTATGCCATTTTAAAAACAGAAGGAGACCTGAGTTTCAGTAAACACCTGGACGTAGCCCGGGTTGATTTCTGCAGTTTTGCCAACTCCAGTCCATTCCGGATACGTATTGTAAACAAGTTCAACGACAACTACGATCATTTCTATATCAAACAGGCCGATGCATCCCGGATTTATGGCCTCGAACTGGAACACCTGCTTTCCCCCAACCGGATCAGTTTTTTCACTCATCAGCAAACACTGATTGAAGAACATATTCCGGGTATTCCCGGGGATGTCTTCATCCAGAATTATTTACAGGACCCGATCACCAACCGGATCCGGTTCGCCAAGGAATTTGTAAAATTCAACGAACGGTGTTTTGTACGTTTGCTGGGAGATATGCGCTCATATAATTTCGTAGTCGATATCACACCCGATATTGAAGACATCCAGTATCGGATCCGGGCCATTGATTTTGACCAGCAGTCTTATGAAGGAAGAAAGAATTTATACCTGCCGCAATTTTTTAAAGAAAATAAACCGCTGGTGGATATCTGTATAAAATACTTAAACCGGGATTCCATAAAACAATATCAAACTGAAGAAAGAACCCTGATGGCATTCCGGGTGGCCTCTTCCCGGTTTCGTCTGATGCTTTTATTGAATACCATGTCGGCCGACAATATTTCCACACCTGAAAAACTCATCCAGTTACGCGAAGAACTGGCATCCGAATTCCAGGCACCCGTATTTCTGAAATGCCGTTCCATGGGACAGCTGGTAAAAAGACAGTTAAAACAAACACTCCAGAAAAACCTGGCCCTGATTCAAAAAAGCCTTGGAAAATTCCAGGACTGAAAGTTTTCTAAGTTTCATATAACCAGCAGATTAATTTTTAGAGGATTTTCAAGGAATCTGAACGGACAGTGCCCGGCAGAACCCGTATCTTTGCGTCCTTTAAATCAGGAAAAACATAACCATGGCAAAATACAAAGCGGGCGTATTATTTGGCGAAGAACTGGAAGCCCTTTATCAGGATGCAAAAAATAATGGGTTCGCCATACCCGCCGTCAATACGACCGGTACGGATACTATTAATGCAGCGCTGGAAGCTGCGGCGAAAGTAAATTCCCCCATCATTATCCAGTTCTCCAACGGGGGCGCCCAGTTCATTGCCGGCAAAGGAATGCCCAATGATAAATTACAGGCCAATATTTTCGGAGGTGTTTCCGGCGCCTTACATATACATACCGTTGCCAAATATTATGGCGTGCCCGTGATTGTTCATACCGACCACGCTGCCAAAAAATGGCTGCCCTGGATAAGCGGCTTGCTGGATGCCGGTGAAGCTTATTTTAAGGAAAAAAAACAACCCCTGTTCAGTTCCCATATGCTGGATTTATCAGAAGAACCCCTGGAAGAAAATATTCATACCTCCGTTGAATTCTTTAAAAGAATGAAACC
>DHWT01000092.1 GCA_002413325.1 Chitinophagaceae bacterium UBA5175
CATTGTGATCACCTGATCCAGGCCAAGACGGGTGCCAAATCAGATCTGACCACCGCCCTGGACGTCAATAAAGAAGTCTACGATTTTTTATCTTCCATCTCCAATAAATATGGTATCGGCTTCTGGAAACCGGGTGCCGGGATCATTCACCAGGTGGTTCTGGAAAATTATGCGTTCCCGGGCGGTATGATGATCGGAACCGATTCGCATACGCCCAATGCCGGCGGGCTGGGCATGATTGCCATCGGGGTGGGCGGGGCTGATGCCGTGGATGTAATGGCCGGACTGGCCTGGGAATTAAAAATGCCCAGACTGATTGGCATTAAACTGACCGGGCGTCTGAATGGATGGACCTCTCCGAAAGATGTTATATTGAAAGTGGCGGGTATCCTCACTGTAAAAGGAGGCACCGGCGCCATAGTGGAATATTTCGGCGAAGGAGCCGACAGCCTCAGCGCAACGGGCAAGGCCACGATTTGTAATATGGGTGCTGAAATTGGTGCCACCTGCTCCCTGTTTACCTATGATTCGAAAATGTCGGACTACCTCAAAGCTACTGAACGCGAAGAAGTCGCGCGCCTGGCAGATAAAATCAAAGACTGCCTGCGCCCGGATCCGGAAGTATATGCAGACCCCGCTACATATTATGACCAGCTGATCGAAATCAACCTGGATGAACTGGAACCCCATGTAAATGGCCCATTCACACCGGATCTTGCCTGGCCTATTTCAAAATTTGCTGAAGCCGTGAAGAATAATCATTGGCCTGAAAAACTGGAAGTGGCCCTGATCGGCTCCTGCACCAATTCTTCTTATGAAGATATCAGCCGCTCTGCGTCCATCGCCAGACAGGCCATCGAAAAAGACCTGGAAACCCGCGCTGAATTCACCATCACCCCCGGCAGCGAACTTGTCCGGTTCACGATTGAAAAAGACGGGTTCCTGAAAACTTTTGAGAAAATCGGCGGTATGGTGCTTGCCAACGCTTGCGGCCCCTGCATTGGTCAGTGGGCCCGTCATATTGACGATCCCAACCGGAAGAATTCGATCATCACGTCTTTTAACCGGAATTTTGCCAAACGAAACGATGGCCTCGCTTCTACTCATGCGTTTGTTGCTTCACCTGAAATTGTCACCGCCTTTGCCATTGCTGGTGACCTTACTTTCAATCCACTAAAAGATACACTGAAGAATAAAAAAGGAGAAAATGTGAAACTGGATGAACCCAGCGGTTTTGAATTACCACCCAAAGGTTTTTCGGTTGATGATCCGGGTTACCTGCCACCGGCTGAGGACGGCAGCAAACTGAAAGTGATCGTAAAACCGGATTCACAAAGACTGCAGCTGCTGGAACCTTTTAAACCTTGGGAAGGTGCGGACCTGAAAGGTTTGCGGTTACTCATCAAGGCAAAGGGAAAATGCACGACGGACCATATTTCCATGGCGGGCCCCTGGTTAAAATTCCGGGGACACTTGGATAATATTTCGAACAATATGCTGATCGGTGCCGTGAATTATTTTAATGAAAAAACCGATTCAGTAAAAAATCAGCTGACAGGCGCTTATGGACCCGTTCCGGCTACCGCTCGTGCCTACAAAGCCGCAGATATCGGAAGTATTGTAGTGGGCGATGAGAATTATGGAGAAGGCTCTTCCCGGGAACATGCGGCTATGGAACCCCGACACCTGGGCGTCCGGGCTATCCTGGTTCGTTCTTTTGCACGTATCCATGAAACCAACCTGAAAAAACAGGGCATGCTCGCACTGACTTTTGCAAACAAGGCAGACTATGATAAGATCCAGGAAGATGATGTGATCGATATTATCGGACTGACCCATTTTACACCGGGTCAACCGCTGACCCTGGTGCTACACCACCTGCATGGGGAACCGGAAGAAATCCAGGCAAACCATACATATAATGAATCCCAGATTGATTGGTTCAAAGCCGGCGGGGCCTTGAATGTCATCCGGGCTGAATTCGCAAAATAACCATGGGCAACTTCCAGGCCTTGATCAGGAAATACCAGGCAATGCCCGGAGTGAAGACATGGGTCCTGTTATGTATCCTGCTCACAGGGATCCGTTTTA
Organism: Chitinophagaceae bacterium UBA5175; assembly: GCA_002413325.1. GTDB lineage: Bacteria > Bacteroidota > Bacteroidia > Chitinophagales > Chitinophagaceae > Puia. The sequence goes on from DHWT01000092.1 coordinate 2,092, forward strand.
TTTTCATTGGCATCATGGGCATCATGCCGCAGGATGCCTATTATGATTTCTACGCCCAGCACCTGGATCTGTCCTACTACGATCATCCCCCGATGATCGCCTACCTGCTCCGTTTATTTACGAACCTGTTCGGGAAAAAAGTTTTCGCATTAAAACTGGCAGATACGACCGTTACATTATTAACTATCTTCTGTTTTTTCAGGTTGGCAAGAAAGTTCCTGAGTGAAAGCAAAGCATGGATAGCCACCGTTTTACTGATTTCCACTTTGATGATCAGTATCCTTTCTCTGATCTCTACGCCCGATGTGCCCCTGATGTTATGCTGGACCCTCAGTTTGAATTTCCTGCATGAGGCGGTTTTTAGAAAGAAAAATATTTATTGGATCTGGGCGGGAATATTTACAGGACTCAGTTTTGATTCAAAGTACACAGCCGTTTTTCTGGTCTTTGGTCTCCTGGGATTTCTCGTGATTGCCAAACCCTACCGGAAATTAATGGTATCGCCCTGGATCTTCTTATATGGGATTTGTTTTGCGATCACAATTTTACCGGTTGTTGTCTGGAATGTCCGTAATGGATTTGCGTCCTTTAAATTCCAGTCCGAGGGACGGGTACAAGAAGGACTCCAGATCGATCCCAGTGGATTTGCCGGCGTGCTCGGACACCAGTCGGCCATCCTCCTGCCCCTGCTTTTTTTTTCCTTAATTTATTTTATATACAGGGTACTCAGAAAATACCGGATCCGGTTTGCCCGAATTCCGGCTGACCAGTTATTCCTTTTATGTTTTTTTATCCCGCTTTTTGCCGGCTTTTTTTGCATTTCCTTCATATACTGGGTGAAATTAAACTGGATGATGCCCGCCTATATTACGGGTATTATCTGGGTAGCCCGGTACTGGAACAAGAAATGGCTTCGCTATCAACTCTTTTTTTCCGTGGCACTCCACCTGTTGCTGGCGGTTGAAATCATATGGTATATAGTTCCGATCCGTTCCGACGATACATGGTTTGGATGGTCAGCATTTTCGGGAAAAGTGGAATCCATGAGAAAACAACATCCCGATGCCTTTATCTTTTCCGCTGATGATTATAAAACAGCTGCTGTACTCAATTTCTACCTGGATGAAATGGTCTATTCCAGGAATGTAGTGGGTGAAAAAGCCCTGCAGTTTGATTTTATCGGAACAGACCTTAAAGATTTAGATGGCAGAGACGCGATATATATTGACTCCAACCCCCGGTTTTCAGACCTGAAAAATGAGGGCGCCACCATTCCTCCCTCCTATTATTCATACTTCGACCGGATCATTTCCCTGGATCCCATTTTAATTGAAAAAAATGGCCGGGTGGAAAGAAAATTCTCCGTCTTTCTCTGCAAAAATTACCATTCGAAGAAGTAAATCGCGTAGGGCGTAATGCCTAAGGCCTCATTCAAAACTCTTAACGGTCAACCATCAACACCTGGAATGTTTTCACATCCAGGGGAAAAATCCCGATTCAACTTATGTAATAACAACTGAAAATCAAATATTTATTCAATGGCATAGGGTTGGTAACTCTAGGACATAGAAAAATTCCATGAAACCATTTTTAACGGGAGACGCTTTTTTACTCATCTCCATTCAACTTTATGCCGCAACTACTTACCGTATTAATTCAAATTCATCCTGGAACGGTAACCATGGCACAGGACTTTACTCAATTCAAACAGCCAGCTGATTGCCGGAGACGGACCGGTTTCCAGCAAAGCCAACCTGTTTTTCAACGGACCCACCCTGAACCTGATGGATGCCGGGTTCGCCCTGTATGTAGCCAGTGTAAATAACTATTACTACAAATGGAATTTCTATAAGTCTCTCAGCAATTCAAAAACCGACAGCACAACAAACAATAATCAGAATTGCGGAGGCGCAGTTCAGAATGCACTCCAGGCCCGGTATTTTTTTGGATGTGCCACTTTCAACAGCTTCGGCTCTTTGGCTGGTACCACCCTCGATGTTTCGATCAGCGATTTCAATGTATCCAGAACAGGCAGCAAGGTTACACTCAGCTGGTCTCTTTCAGACGGTATGTTTAACAGTTATTTCAGGATTGAACACAGTTCCGATGCCGTTCATTTCAGCCCCTTAACCACCAGGGAAGCCGCCAGCCGGGAGGGCGTTTACAGTTACAGTGATTTTTCACCGGTAACCGGAGAAAATGATTACAGGATCTGCCTGATCAACCCGGACCGTAAAATCAGTTATTCAAAAATCATATCCATCAATAACACTACTGCAGGTTCCCAAGCGGCCGTCTTCCCGAATCCGTAGAGTGGCGGACAGTTTTTTATACAAATGCCCTCCACTGAAACGGCGGTACTCAGTGTGTATGGCATGGACGAACAATTACGTTATATGAATACCCTGAATGGGCAGAGCCGGTATTCCATTCATCTTCCACATACTAAAAACAGTCAGTTCCTGGTAGATCATATTGTACAGCACGACAAATCGAGCACATTCAACCTTTTAAACCTGCCTTAAAATTGATTTCAATGAATTAAAACCCTGAAAAACTTCCGGCATCCCATACGGAATATTATATTCGTTTTCTGTATGAAAACAAATCCATTGAAACACCTGTTTTATCTGCCGGTCCTGCTTTTTGTCCTCTCCTGCTCCTCTGCAAAAAAAACGACTGCTTCCAAAGAAGAGGAGCAAATCCTTCCAGAACTTCCCCTGTCTGAACTGGATATTCCCGTTAAAATTGCTGCAGCCCCGATCCTGGCGAAGGCCGAACAACTTGTTCCTGCTGTATTCACTTCAGATGCATGGCCCGATTTTCTCCATCCCTCCTGCGACTTCCGGTATAAATACCGCTTCATCCGGACGAACCTGCAGGTTACCTGTGTCAATAATGTCATAGGTATCCGATTTGGAGGGAATTACCAGGTGAGTGGCAGTAAATGTTTGTGCACCGCCGGTATCCCGGTAACGCCCTGGATTTCCGGAAGCTGCGGTTTCCCCCCGCAACCCCTGCGAAAAGTGAATATGGCCATCAGCACCATCCTGCAATTCCTGCCGGATTACAAAATGCATACCATAACCACGATCAACCAGGTTCAACCGGTTGACCGGTGTTCTGTATCTGTTTTTTCCAGCGATATTACACAAGTTGTTATGGATAGTATCCGCTCTTCGCTGGCCGTTTTTTCATCCGCTGTGGATCAGACGATCGCGGGACTGAGTTTTGCAAAATTCGTGAACCGACTTAAGGACAGCAGTTACCGTAAAATCTTCATGGGGAAATATGGTTATTTTTTACTCAACCCATCAACATTCCGTATCGGGCAACTGAATTATGAGAAAGATAGTTTTGCGATTTCACTGGGTGTTTCCTGCAGGCCCCAGTTCAGCTCTGATCCGGTGAATCATATTCCGGTTCCGGCATCCCTGCATCCACTTTTACAGACAGAAAGCCGGAACGGCATCCGGCTCTACCTGAATATGAATTATGATTATGAATTTCTCACACAAATATTGAGGGACAGCCTCCACAATAAGGTTTTTGAATTGAAGGGAAGGACCCTCGTCGTAAAAGATGCATCCCTCCGGGGAATCGACAACCACCAGGTGGAACTGCGCATTGATTTTGCAGGAAGCAATCATGGGAGTATTTACCTGAGGGGAACGCCGGTACTCGACACGGCCAGACAAACCCTGGCTTTACCGGATATAAAATATTCACTCGAGGGAGAAGACCTGGCCCTTAAAATTGCAAAAAGCCTGTTTAGAAACAAGATTCGTAAAACCATCCAGGGGAAAAACTACCTGGATATTGCCGGACTATTGAATGCCAATAAGGGAATGATTGATCAACAAATGAACCGGGAATGGATTCAGGGAGTTTATTCATCCGGAAATCTGAAGGAAGCTAAAATCATCGGCATGCTGGTTACCCGGCAAAACATTCAGCTACAGGTATTTATAACCGGCGAACTAAAATTGTTGGGGGGCAACCTTTAACATATAATTTACGTAATTAGGTCAGGATGAAGTGGTTGCGCTATTAACTTCACCTTCGCAAAAGGCCTTAAAACCATTGAATAACGGTAACAACCACATCAGCATATTAATAGCAGGATGCAGGCAGAATAACCGCTCCAGCCAGAAGGAATTATATGAATTCCTCAAGGGATACGCCATGAAAATTTGTTACCGCTATCAACATAACCAATACCAGGTAGAAGAAATCGTAAATGAAGGTTTCACAAAATTTTTCAAAAATATTCACCAGTTTGATGAGAACCGGCACCTGGAAATTTCCATGGCCCTCAAAGGATGGTTTAAAAGGATCCTGATCAACACATGTATTGATTATTATCGCAAAAATTCCGCTTATCTCCATGGTCAGACATTATCAGAAGAAACTGAAAAAATAGCGGATCATGGAGAAACCGGACTCGACAAACTGTCGTATAAAGAGATTATTGAAGCAATCCGTCTGTTGTCTCCTGCTTACAGAACAGTGTTTAACCTGTTTGTAATTGAAGGGATGTCGCACGAGGAAATTGGGAAGCATTTGGGAATTTCTGTCGGTGCTTCCAAATCGAATTTGTCAAAAGCAAGAGAAAATCTTCGAAAAATACTGACAAAAAAAGCCGATGTGAAAACATATGTCGAACCTATCTGATAAGGAACTGGACCGGTTAAGCAGGGAAGCGGCGGATTTGTATGAACCCGACGATTCTTCCCTTTCATGGACCCGGCTTGAGCAGAAGCTCATAGGGCAGATGCCGGAGCGACCGCCAGACGGCTTTCGCTTAGGCCGGATTAAACCCTATGTATGGGGAACGGCTGTTATCGTGCTCTCGGGAATTTCCTTTTACTTCATTAAAAACACTAATTATAGCCAACATTCTACACGAACAAACAACTCGGTCAGTCAGTCTGTTATTTCTTCTGTTCCCGTTGATTCCGGTCTCACCGTTGAAAATGAAATTCACTTGGACAGTCTTTCGACAGCTGTCCAGAGGATGGCCCCCGCAATCCAAAATGCCCGGTCGTCAAAACAGCGCGATGTCATCATGGATGCAGGTACCAATTCGGCCGTGGCGATGCCGGCTGGTCATTCCGGTACTGACACCCGTGACCGGTCACCAAAGGGAACCAAAGCAATCCTGCCCGCAAACAGGGCAACCTTGGTTGCTATAACTTCCAAAGGCACAATTGCATCCAACCGGAGTCCTGTTTCCGGCCGGATCAGTGCATCCATTGCCGGCAGTGCATCCATTGTTAAATCATCCAATAAGGCCATTGCAGAAGTTCCAGCGGATGTAACCGGCAATTCCGGAGATCCGGCTACCCGGGATATAACAGACGGCCAGCAGGATCAGGCTCTTATCCAGAGAGAGAAAACCCCGTTCCGTTTACCCCTCCTGGCTTCCTCAGGGGCAGGCCTGGGACAGGTGGAGGCAAATGATTCACTCCTCAATCATCCCACCCGGTCCTCCGGTTCAACCATTCCACCCCGGTCCGTTCATGTGAACCGGTCCCTGAATTTCGGCCTGTCTTTCGGTCCGGATTATACAGATGGTGGAGGTATTGCAAATGACCAGCTGAGCAATAATATTGGGATTACAGTTGGCTACTACCTGACCAGCCGGCTTTCCTTGAATACAGGCATTTTCTATACAAATAAATTTTACTGGTCACCCGGGGATGAAAGGCACGACCGTACTCCTTATCCCCAGGGAGGCAATTCCAGCACTTTTGCAGCCCTTCCTCAGGTTGAAAACGTAAACGGTTCCTGTAACATGTATGAAATTCCGCTGACCCTGCGTTTTGATTTCGCTAAAAATGAAAAAACAAAATTCTTCGTAAACGGGGGACTGTCTTCCTATTTCATGCTGAAACAAACTTATATCTATTTCTTCCACAGCGGCGGAAGGCCACTGGCCTGGAAACAATCCGACAACCAGCAGGTAAATTACTGGTTTGGGGTGGGCGATTTATCCTTCGGGCTAGAAACGGATATGGGTAAAGGCTTTTCTTTCCAGGCTGAACCCTTCTTGAGGATACCCCTCCGGGAGATGGGACTGCAAAACCTGAAACTGAACAGTTATGGGTTCCTTTTATCATTCCGTTATGCTCCGGTTTTAAGTAGAACGAAGAAATAATAATCAGGTAAGTTTGGGATCCTGATCGAACCATACAGGCCTGGCATCATTCCAGGTTCCATTGTAATTAATAAAAATTTCATCTCCTTTTTTTACAGCATGGACCAAGGTGATTCGGATGGTAGATGCGGTGTAATCCATTTCATATTCAGCGTTCGACCGGTAATCGTGATTATACAGGGATATATAACCCAGGGCCACGCAGCATTCCGATTCATCTTTACCCCAGAGAAAAATATAGTCATGCAGGCGCGTCCGGTCCAGAAGTAACCGTTCTTCTCCGCTTACTACGATAACAGGTGAAATTTCAATCACCATTCCGGCAGGAAGCGGACCGGATGTAAATACGCCCCGGCCACGGCCTGGCGAATCAGCAATATATAAAGATGATAAAATCATAATACAGGTCAGGGATAATGATCTGGCTGACAAGTCATTTCCAGACGCAATTTATCAAGGCTTCGCTGTAAATTTGACGGATGACCGTAGAAATCGAAAATACTTCGCTGAATGATGAATTTTTGGATAAACTCCAAAAAGGCGACCGGCTGGTATTACATGAATTCCTGGATGATCAGAATATCAGTGATGTGGCCGAACTTATTTACGAGTTCCCGGAACATGAAGGTGAAATACTCGGGAACCTGAGTATTCACCGGGCCATCAGTACGTTTAAAATCCTGGAATTCCAGACCCAGAAACGCATTACCCAGGAGCTCTCCCCTTCTAAAACCGCGGAATTACTCAACGGTCTTCCGGCAGATGACCGTACCTCCTTCCTGGAAGATCTGCCGAGTGAAGTGGTTAAGGAACTGATCAAAATGCTGGACCCGGACGAGCGTAAGATCACCCTCTCCCTTTTAGGTTATCCCGAAAGCAGTGTGGGAAGACTGATGACCCCTGATTATATCGCTGTTCAGAAAGACTGGACCATCCGGCAGGTGATCCGTCATATCCGTGACGTCGGTAAAGACAGTGAAACCATTGATGTGATTTATGTAGTGGATGAAAAAGGTGTTTTTATTGATGATATTAAAATCCGTGAAATCATCCTGGCCGATCCGGATAAGAAAGTGGAGGATGTAATCGATAACCGGTTTGTTTTTCTCAACGTGAATGACGACCAGGAAACCGCCAACCTGGCTTTCAAAATGAATAACCGCATGGCCCTGCCGGTTTTGGATCCTAATAAAATCCTGCTGGGAATTGTAACCATTGACGACGTGCTTTGGGTTGCTACTGAGGAATTCACAGAAGATATTCAGAAAATTGGAGGTACCGAAGCCCTGGATTACCCCTACCTGGAAACACCTTTTTTTCAATTGATACGTAAAAGGGTCGGCTGGCTGATCATTCTTTTTTTAAGTGAAATGCTCACGGCAACTGCCATGGCCTATTATAACGATGAACTCGGGAAAGTCCTGATTCTGACGAATTTCATACCCCTGATCATGTCCAGTGGAGGGAACAGCGGTTCCCAGGCCTCTACCCTGATCATCCAGGCCATGGCACTGGGTGAAGTGACCCTTGTAGACTGGTGGCGGGTCATGCGCCGGGAAATTCTTTCCGGTTTTATGCTGGGCTCCATCCTTGGGCTTATCGGTTTTACCCGCATCTTTGTATGGCATTTGCTCATGGTGCATGGAATTTTTAAAGACATTTACAAACCCCATTGGGAACTGATCGGACTTACGGTAAGTTTTGCTTTAATCGGGGTTGTGCTCTGGGGAACGCTCACCGGGAGTATGCTTCCGATCATTTTAAAAAAACTCGGCGCCGACCCGGCATCTTCATCTGCTCCGTTTGTAGCTACCCTGGTTGACGTAACCGGCCTCATCATTTATTTCAATGTAGCCCTGTTTTTTATGAAAGGTATTTTATTATGATCCAATAAAATGCTGAAAGACGTTTGATAAAATCATTTTAAATCAATAAATCATTATGTGTGGAATTGTAGCTTATATCGGTCCGCGGGAAGCTTATCCGGTTATTATGAAAGGATTAAAAAGACTGGAATACCGCGGTTATGACAGTGCCGGGGTTGCTTTACTGGATAAGCATAACCTGCGGGTATTTAAAAAGCAAGGACGCGTAGCCGTACTAGAAGAAAGCATTATCGGCGAAGACCTGCACGCACATGCGGGGATCGGACACACACGCTGGGCAACCCATGGCGAACCCAGCGACCGCAATGCCCATCCGCATCTATCTGCCAGCGGAAGACTGGCCATGATCCACAACGGGATCATAGAGAATTATGCCCAGCTTAAAACGGAACTGACTAAAAAAGGATACCATTTCAAAAGCGATACGGATACTGAAGTTCTCCTCAATTTTATTGAAGACATCCAGGAGAATAATCAGTGCAGCCTGGAAGAATCCCTTCGCATTGCCCTCAAAAGGGTAACCGGTGCTTATGTGATCGTTCTGCTGGACCGCAATCACCCGGATACCCTTATTGCCGCCCGCAAAGGCAGCCCCCTGGTTATCGGCATCGGCAAGGGAGAACATTTCCTGGCTTCCGATGCATCCCCCATCATCGAATACACCAAGGAAGTTGTTTATGTAAACGACTATGAACTCGCGATTATTAAATGCGACGAACTGATTTTGAAAAACCTGGGAAATGAGAAGATCACGCCCTTTGTTCAAAAACTCGATCTCGAACTGACGGCTATCGAGAAAGGCGGCTATGATCATTTCATGCTCAAGGAAATTTTCGAACAGCCGGACACCATCTTTGATTGCCTCCGCGGCCGGCTCGACGCTGCGAAGGGAACCATCACCATGGCCGGTGTTCAGAACAACCTGGACAAACTCAGCCAGGCAAAAAGAATCATCATGGTGGCTTGCGGGACCAGCTGGCATGCGGGTCTGATCGCAGAATATATTTTTGAAGAAATCTGCCGCATACCGGTGGAAGTGGAATATGCTTCCGAATTCCGTTACCGCAACCCGGTCATTCACCCGGGAGACGTGATCATCGCGATTTCCCAGAGTGGCGAAACCGCCGACACCATTGTGGCTATTGAAAAAGCAAAAGAACAGGGCGCTTTTATATTCGGCGTCGTGAATGTGGTAGGTTCTTCCATCGCCCGGATTTCCGATGCGGGCGCCTATACCCATGCAGGACCGGAAATCGGCGTTGCCAGCACCAAGGCGTTTACTGCACAGCTGGTAGTATTGATTCTGATCGCCTTAAAAATTGCCCATGAAAAACAAACCCTCTCCGACGAAAGGTATATGATGCTACTGTCCGAATTGCATGCCATCCCGGAGAAAGTAAAAGAACTGCTTCATTCATCCCGGCATATCCGAAAACTGGCAGAAAAATACAAGGGAGTCAGTGATGCCTTATACCTGGGCCGGGGCAACAACTTCCCGGTAGCCCTGGAAGGTGCACTCAAACTGAAAGAGATTTCATATATCCACGCCGAAGGCTATCCCGCAGCAGAAATGAAACACGGGCCGATCGCGCTGGTGGATGAACAACTGCCGGTGGTTTTTGCCGCACCCAAAAGCGTCTATCATGAAAAACTCATCAGTAATATCCAGGAAATCAAGGCGCGGAAAGGAATGGTCCTTGCCGTTATCAGCGAAGGAGATGACGTGATTGCAAAAATGGCGGATGATATCATGACGGTCCCCCTGACGGATGAACTGATTTCTCCCCTGCTCTCCGTGATTCCCTTGCAGTTATTTGCCTGCTACCTGGGCATGGCCAAGGGATTTGATGTTGATAAGCCCCGAAACCTGGCCAAAAGTGTAACCGTAGAATAAACTTCATGAATCAGATTATCAAAACACCGCTTCGCAATCTCGGATATGATTTTATTCCGCAGGAATTCCTTCCCGAAGGAAAGGACGAATACTATCTGCGTAACGAACAACATAAACCAGTCAATGCCTATCGCCCCCTCAAACTGGATGAGGCAGAGGAGCTGAAAAAAAACGGGAATACCTCAGACGACTGGAATCTGGTAATGGTTACAGATCCTTTCCTGCCCGAACTCATTCAGCAATGTAAATTCTTTGGATTGGTCCGGATCGGATTGCTGGAACCCTATTATCTGGAATTCCATAATCTCCGCAGGCCGGTTGGATTATATAACAGTAATATCATCAGTTGTGACATCGGGAATAATGTAGTCATCGACAACGTGAATTTTTTATCGCACTATATTATCGGGAACGATGTAATCCTCATCAACGTGAGTGAAATTGAAACTACGGATCATGCCAAATTCGGAAATGGTATTTTGAAAGAAGGAGAACCGGAATCCCTGCGCATCAAGCTGGAAGTTTGTAATGAAAACGGTGGGCGCAGCATAATTCCATTCGACGGCATGCTGCCTGGAGATGCCTGGCTGTTCAGCAGGTTCCGCGACGATACGGACCTGCAAGATAAACTGGGTTTATTCAGTGATCAGGAATTCGATAATCGAAGAGGATATTATGGAACGATCGGCGATCGCACAGTAATCAAAAATTGTAAAATCGTAAAAGATGTGAAGATCGGAACGGATGCTTACCTGAAAGGAGCCAATAAACTGAAAAACCTGACCATTCATTCTTCCGCCCTGTCCAAAACCCAGATCGGTGAAGGCTGTGAACTGGTGAACGGAATCATCGGGCCCGGATGCAGAATTTTCTATGGCGTAAAAGCCGTGCGTTTCATCCTCGCTTCAAATTCCCAACTCAAATACGGGGCCCGGCTCATCAACTCTTATCTCGGAAACAATTCGACCATTTCCTGTTGCGAAGTGCTGAATTCCCTGATCTTTCCGGCACATGAACAGCATCACAATAATTCCTTCCTATGTGCCTCCATGCTCATGGGCCAGACCAATATGGCTGCGGGCGCAACCATCGGCTCAAACCATAATTCGCGCGGCGCTGACGGGGAACTAATCGCCGGGCGCGGATTCTGGCCCGGACTCTGTGTGAGCGTTAAACACAATTCACGATTCGCCTCATTTATAATTTTGGCCAAAGGCGATTATCCGGCCGAACTGGATATCCCATTCCCCTTTTCCCTGGTGAGCAATGATGCGTCGAATAATGAACTGGTGATTATGCCAGCCTACTGGTTCATGCATAATATGTATGCTCTGGCAAGAAATGCCTGGAAATATGGTGACCGCGACAAAAGACTTGAAAAATCCCAGATGCTGGAATATGATTACATGGCGCCGGATAGTGTACAGGAAATAGCTGCCGGCATAGAACAACTTCAGTTAATCACAGCCAGATCCTGGCTGAGACATCGTAACCACGCAACGATCTCAAAGGAAGACTTCCAGGTTTCGCATAATATCTTTTCAGATGAAGCGGCACTGAAAAAGCAGGGCAGGCAACTATTGGAAAGTAATGACCCCTCCCTTCATTCCATCCCGTTTATCGCAGAAGGAGTCGAAAACAGCTCCCGTAAAGTTCGCATCTTAAAACTGCTGAAAGCCTATAACATTTACCGGGAATTAATTATCCACTATGCCATCCAACAAATCATGGTTCATGTAGGAACAGGGTATTACAATACGCTGGCGGCTTTTCAGGAAACCCTTCCTGAAAATAAAAAACCCGAATCCTGGGTAAATGCCGGGGGACAACTGATCCGGAAATCAGCCCTTGACAAACTGATCACCGGTATTCATCAGGACCGGATCCAAAGCTGGAACGATATTCATCATTTTTATATTGCTGAAGCCGGATCCTATCCTTCCGATAAACTGCATCATGCCCTGGATACACTCTGGATCGTGCATGGAATTTCCATCAGAAATATCAATTTGGTTGATTTCAAAGAACTGGCACGGCAATCGATAGCCACTGCGGAATGGATTACAAAAGGCATATTCAATTCCAGAAAAAAAGACTACCTGAACCCTTTCCGCAAAATGGTTTATGAAAACCAGGAAGAGATGGACCAGGTGATCGGCAAACTGGAGGATAACGGTTTTATCAAAAACCAGGATGCCCTGTTTGGTGAATACCGGTCGGCCCTTCAGGACCAGATTCAGAAATGGAGCTGAAAGAAACCGGTCAGTCCTTTACAAATATCAAAGACTCCTGCTGTCCGGATGAATCCATCGCCCGGAATAGATAAATACCCGCGGATAATATTTCCGGTTCCGGCGTGAACAGGTTGATCCCTTCCCGGATTTTCAAAATTCCATTCTTAAGGAAACGGCCATTGAGGGAAATGATTTCATATTGCCATTCACCGGCAATATCAGACCGGATCAGTATCTGGTTGGCACCCGCCCGGATAACTTGCGCAAGCCTGCGTGTTTGCTGGTTTGCTTCTTCCTTTTTGAACAGAACCATTTTCCCCTCATATTCGCGGCCCCGGACATCCACCATGCGGATCCGGAAATAATGGTAACCTGCCTGCATGAACAGGTTACAGGCCCAACGATACCGGGTTTGTTGATTTATCGCAGCAATTCGGGTAATATATTTTGACAGACCTGCAGTCTCCTCATACAAATCAAAATAATCAGGGCGTTCAGGACTTTCCAGGGTCCAGCTGAAAACGGTCTTTCCAGATTCTTCTTTCACCTGCAATTCAAGAGTTGTCAGGGGCAGTGGATTTTCCAGATCCAGGGTACTGGCCAGAGTAAAAGCCATTGCATTAAAATCTGTATTACCACTCACCACCGAACCCTGCAAAAAATTACCAGTGTAGGTTGAATGCCCCGCATCCTCCCATATCGCTGATTGAAATTTGGCCACGTGCAGGTAATTGGGATCCGTAACACCACCGCTTTGACCGGAAGCGAAAGACAATTCAATTTTAGCCTGGTCACTCACCGGTCCATCGGCAAGAACCGTCCAGTATTCGAGTTTTGAAATATGGTCCAGGCCGGCTCCCAGAACAGCTCCCAGTGAAACCGGATTTTGACGAATATATTCCACGGTATAATTTCCACTGGCATCTTTTAATTCCAGCCAGCGGAGGTTCCCCTCTTTTCCTACCGGGAAAAGAAAATGATCTTCCCGGCCAATTGTCATTTTACGTAACGGCCCGTTCACATAGGAACCCGTCTGCCGGGAACTGTCGGCCAGGATTGTACAGCCGGTATCCAGTATGAGCAGGGCGGTTTCCGAACTGAAAACGGCTCCCTGATTCAGCTCCATTTTCCAGGGAAGTTTCAGCGGCAGCCGGAGTGTGCACCCGGATAAATTATTCAAGCGGAATCCAACCTGGTTTTGAATCCCGCCAGCCATTGCTATTTCCTGCATTCTTATCCCATTCAATTCCAGGAACGGCTTCCCGTCAGCCGTTTCCGTGATGGTCGCGGGGGGTGACTGATAAAGATCTCCCCTCACGCGGAGAATGGTATTATCCCCGGCACCACTCGACAGGTTGAGCAGGCCGCCTTCCTGTATAAAATCTCCCTCCACCTGCACGTTTCCACTGGCACCACCCAGGTCCATGCTCATACTCACGTTGGCGCCTATGCGCAGATTTCCCCGGATATGCAGAGGATTCGACCCCGTGCAGGTATAGTTGACCGGCGCTCCATAAGCACCGGCATGCAGTTCCAGGCTGCCATAAGTCCGGTTACTCACAGAAATGGTATAGGATGCCCTGGGTACATCAAAATCAAAGATGCCCTGTTCGGTGCCGGGGGCCGTTGAAAGTAATCTCAAAATACCGTTTGCATGGGAAGTCCTTGTCTGGTGTATATACCGGCCCCCGTCATGAATGATCATGGAATCGGCAATGAACAGGGATTCACCCGAACTCATACCCGAGGCATTCCGGAAAATGGCTCCGGCATCCAGTTCAATGCCATAACCCGGACCTGTAACTGAAAAAGCATCAGGGACCAGGTTCGAAGGAGGCAGGATCAGTTCAATATGACGCCCCGGGTATGGGTTGATATGCAGGGTCCTGACCGTAACAGCCCAGTCAGGCAGAGTTACAAAGAAAGAAAAGGGCATATCGCGGTTATCGAGTAAAACATCATCGAAAGACCCGGGAATAGTGGCGCCGGACCAGTTCAGGGGATTCGACCAGTATGAATCGCCCCCGTTTCCCGTCCAGGTTTTGGTTTCACCCAAAAGAATGGCCGGAATGAAAAAGCCGAAAATAATTAGCCGGCAGGCCTTGTATGAGTTATGAAGTATCCGGAAGCACATCCTGCAAAATAAAATGCCGGGCTGCCGGAATCAATACCACAATGCGGGGTGTTAAGTGCAAAAAAAAACCCTCCCGTTTTTTACGGGAGGGACTCCATTCGGTAAATAAATTATTTCTTCACAGCCTTCTTAGCACTATCTACAACGGCCCCCATTTTAGCTTTTGCTGTATCTACAACAGCTTTAACAGTAGAATCAACTTTTGCGGCGGCTGAATCAACAACTGCTTTTGTACTGTCAACCGTCGTTGAAACAGCAGAATCAGTCTTGGCAGCGGCATCACCGCTTCCGCTGCAGGATGTAAAAGCGGCAGCGATAACGAGAACAGTCAGGAACTTTTTCATTGAAGTTATTTTAGTTGGGCGCAAAGGTATATCATTTTGTCATATAAACCAAGGCTTATGGCCGTTTTCAGCAGGGATCCTATTTTTTCCGGAAATAGATCCGGATGGGCACCCCTTCCAGGGAAAAGTTTTTACGCATCTGGTTTTCCAGGTAGTTCCTGTAAGGCTGCTTGATATCGTCCGGATAATTGCTGAAAAAAGCAAAGGAAGGTACGGGTGTGGGCAACTGGGAAACGAACTTAATTTTAATGGAATGGCCCCGGACCACGGGTGCATGGTAATTTTCAACAGCCTTCAGCATCACTTCATTGAGTTTGGAAGTCGCGATTTTCCTGCTCCGGTTTTCAAATACTTCCAGCGCGGTTTCTATCACTTTGAAAATGCGTGTCTTTTCTTTGGCTGAAATGAAAATAATGGGCAGGTCGGTAAAGGGTGCAAACCGCTCCTTGAGTTTCTCCGCATAATCCCGGGACGTATTGGTTTCCTTATCCACCAGGTCCCATTTGTTTACAACCACCACCAGTCCCTTCCCCTTTTTAACAGCCAGGCTGAATATATTCAGGTCCTGCGCGGTTAGTCCTTTCTCTGCGTCCAGGAGCAGCAGACATACATCGGCTTCGTCCATGGCCTTGATGGCACGGATCACGGAATAAAATTCCAGGTCCTCATGCACTTTGGTTTTTCTCCGGATACCGGCTGTATCAATCAGTACAAATTCCTTTTTGAATAAATTATAATGGGTGTGAATACTGTCCCGCGTGGTACCCGCAATTTCACTCACAATGGTTCTTTCACTGCCTACCAGGGCGTTTAGCAGGGAAG
>DHWT01000157.1 GCA_002413325.1 Chitinophagaceae bacterium UBA5175
CTGGGGAACCCTTGTAAGGCTGATCAGGTGAAGAAGGTCCGGGTGCAAGATGATTTTTCGTAAACCTATCTGAAATCGCAGCGATGAAAAAGGGAGAATCACCGGATTTTTAACGTGTTTTATCCGTATCCTTTCAATTTGTTTTCAGGATTTTTAATTCGGTGCGCCTGTTTTGGGCCCTTCCGGCCTCTGTCGAATTGGGGCTTACGGGCTGGGCCTCACCGTATCCTTTATAGTATAACCGTTTGGGATCAATGCCTTTGGACTTTAAATAATTCACGACCGATTTCGCCCTGTTTTCCGAAAGCAGCAGATTGTCTGCCGGTTTGCCGACATTGTCGGTATAGCCGTTGATCTGGATGGACACAAGCGGGTTTTCATTCAGCAGTTTAACCACTTCATCCAGTTCGATCTGGGAAGCGGGTATGAGTTCATATTGGTTGACTTCAAAAAAAATATTTTTCAAAACCACACGGGCATTGGCTTCAATAGGTTGGAGGGGAATATCCATCTGGTAAACGGAATCTGAAGATGGGCGCGTCATCATAAAATGTTCAGAGAAAAACAAATAACCTTTCCGGTTCACGTTGAATGCGTAATCCTTTCCTACGGGCAGTGTGGTCAGGTAGTTCCCGCTTTCGTCGGTCTGCAGTTTGCTGAGGATACTTTTATTACTGAGATCTCCCAGCTCGACAGATGAGGGGATTCCCTTCCCGGTTTTTTTATCATACACTTTCCCTTTTACCCAGAAGGTCTGTGCGGGGCGCACATCACTGCGCAATTCAAAGGTATACAGGTCGAGCTGGCCGCGGCTGTCAGCCCGGTCGCTGGCATAATAAGCGGTTTTCCCGTCGGAGGCCACTACGAGGCTGCCTTCATTTTCGATGGTATTGATGGGATACCCGAGGTTCTCCGGAATGCCCCATTCACCGCCTGCTGTTTTTCGAACCACAAACAGATCATCGCCTCCATATCCGGGTAATGCATTGGAGGTAAAATAAAGGGTGCTGTTATCGGCATGTATGAAAGGCGCACTTTCATCACCCGGTGTGTTGATATCAGGACCCATATTAACAGGGCCCGACCAGCGACCATTTTCCAGCCGGTGGCAAACATAGAGGTCATTGCCCCCGTATCCCCCGGGACGATTGCTCGTGAAATACAAGTCCCTTTTATCCGGTGACAGCGATGGCGCCGACTCCCAGAATTCTGTATTCACGGCGGGCCCCATATTTTCCGGAGCGCTCCATCCGTCCGCTGTCAGGTAGGAGATGAATAAATCACAACTACCGAATCCGTCGGGGAAATTGCATCCGGTAAAAATCAGCCATTGTCCGTCCTGCGAAATATTCAATGCGCCTTCATTATTATTACTGTTGATATTTCCCAGCAGGGCTTTGGCGGTGGTCCACCCGTTGGGTTTCCGGTCCGACTGAAAAAAATCTTCGTTGATCCCGTTTACCCGCCGCGTAAAAACCAGGAGTTTACCATCCAGGCTGATCGTGGGAAAATATTCTGAAACTGCTGTGTTGATACTGTCTCCCAGGTTCTGCGGTTCAAATTTATAATCCGACAGATTTTTTTTTGCTGCATAATCGATGGCAAACCGGTATAATGTAGTCCGGTAGGCGGCGGAACGCAGGGAAGAAGCGTTGAGGTTGGGGATTGTCTTGAAATCGTTGACGGCAGCCAGTGCCTCTTCAAATTTTCCAAGTCCGGCCAGGTTGATGGAATAGGGCAGGCTGTAGTCCAGGAAATACAGGCTGTCTATGGATTTGGCCGTTCTATAATAATCTACGGCTGCCTGGTAATTTTTCAGTTCCCCATACATGCCGGCTATGGACAGGTAAGCATCTTCAAACTTTTTGTCGATGGCAACGGCCTGTTTCAGGGTTTCGATGGCTTGTGGGAATTTGTCGTCGCCTGCCTGTTGCTGGGACAGAAGGTAGAGTTTCGCTGCTTTCTTATCCACCCTGGTGGGATCGTACTGTGCCCGCGCGCCGAGGAATAGCAGAAAAAATAAAACCATGCAGGAAAACTTCATGCGGATACATTGATGACAAAGGTAAATAACGAGCGGGAAGTGGTTTTTATTCTTATGTTAAAGAACCCGGCCTCAGGGCATATGAATATATTTATGCAGCTGCAGGGAAAATTCCCATTGCGGGTTATCCAGGATATAGGCAGATATCAGGGGAATCATGGTCTCCCTTTTACTCCATTCGGGTTGTAAAAAAAGTTTGCATGTGGGTTTTACCTGTTTTGCAAAAGTCTCCGCCCATTTAAAATCGGAAGGATGATAGATCACCACTTTCAATTCATCGGCCTGTTGGATGGGGCCGGGAAGGGGAGGCTTGAATTTTTTTGGTGAAAGGCAGATCCAGTCCCAGTCTCCACTGAGGGAGTAGGCACCCGAAGTTTCGATATGCGTTTGAAATCCTGCCTCATGGAGCGCGGCAGTAAGCGCGCTGCAGTCGTGCATTCCCGGTTCCCCCCCGGTCACGATGGCTATTCTGCCGGGGAATTTTTTTGCCAGTCCCACAATTTCAGGAACGGTCTGCAGGGGATGGGCAGCAGCATCCCAGCTTTCTTTTACATCGCACCAGGAGCAACCCACATCACAACCGCCGAGTCGTATGAAATAAGCTGCTTTTCCCTGGTGAAAGCCTTCTCCCTGAATGGTATAAAAAGCTTCCATCAGCGGCAGGGACTGAACGGCGGTATGGATGGTTTCTGTCTGCATGATCAATGCCTGCGCTTCAGCGCAGTAAACGTGTTTTTTAACAGGGCCGCGATGGTCATCGGTCCTACGCCTCCGGGAACCGGCGTAATAAAACTGCACCGGGGGGCAACTTCCGCAAAAGCCACGTCCCCTTTTAAGGCAAAGCCACTTTTTTTGGAACTGTCCGGAACCCGGGTGATTCCCACGTCGATCACTACGGCCCCTTCTTTCACCATATCGGCCCGCACAAATTCCGGTTTGCCCAGGGCGGCCACAATGATATCACTGGCCGCGCATATTTCTTTGAGGTTATGGGTATGAGAATGACAAAGCGTAACCGTGCAGTTGCCCGGATAGCTATTCGCGCTCAGCAGGATACTCATGGGACGGCCCACGACATTACTCCGGCCGATTACCGCAGCCTGTTTGCCGGCTGTCTGGATTTTATAATATTCCAGCAACAGCATGATGCCATGGGGTGTTGCGGATATAAAACTGGGAGACCCAAGCACCATCTTGCCCACATTTACAGGATGAAATCCATCCACATCTTTGGCGGGATCGATGGCCAGGATGATCCTTTCGTCGGAAATATGTTTTGGCAGCGGCAGCTGCACCAGGATACCGTCCACATCCAGGTCCTTATTCAGATCCGCTATCACCGAAAGCAGCCTGGCTTCGCTTACAGATTCCTCCAGGCGCAGGAGGGTGGATTTAAAACCGGCTTCACCACAGGCTTTTACTTTTGCCGCCACATAGGTTTCACTGGCTCCATTATTTCCTACGAGTACGGCCGCGAGGTGCGGGATTTTTTTCCCGTCAGCCACCAGGGCGGCGACATCGAGTTTCAGACTTTCTTTAATTGTGCGGGAAACGAGCTGGCCATCTAAAATTTGCATCGTGCAAAGGTAATTCAACCGGTTTTAATACGCCCGGATAAAGGTCTTTTTACGGTCCTTCTTTTTTTTACCTGGTATAATTTACAGCAGCCAGAGATTGGATATGATGCGGGTGATACAGATTTTATGGGGCTTACTTTTTTGTTTGAAGGGAATGGGGCAAACAGCCCATGCGGCATTTACACATGCCTATTTAACAGGAGGTGCTTATAGCGAACATTTTACAGATGCTTTTTCATTTACCTCCAACCCCGCATGCCTCGGTGACGGGCATGGATTATTAAGCGGGTTACTGGCAGAGAGAAAATGGATGCTGAAAGAGCTGGATCTGTTTGAACTTTCGGTTTCGGGTATTTTGGGGAAAGGCGGCTGGGGTATATCCATACAGCAGAGCGGGGATGCAGATTACAGCGAGCAGGGCCTGGAGCTGGCCTATGGGAAAGATCTCGGGCGCCTGGAAATGGGCATCCGGTTTGGTTATTCCCGGAATCAGGCAGCCGGGTATCCGCCTGCAGGCTTTGGTTCTTCGGGTATCGGAATCCGGTTCCATCTGACAGGGAAACTGATCACCGGATGGGAGATCGGCCTGCCGGTTTTTGGAAGGGCAGGGAAAACGAATCCGGAGAAGGGGCCGGAATTTTTCCGGATGGGTCTTGGGTATGAATGGAGGGCGGACTTATTCCTGGCTTTCCAGGTGGAGAAAACATCCGGTCTGCCTGTGAATGTCATTCCTTCCCTTGAATATCGTTATGGTGAGCAGTTCTTTTTTTCATTCGGGATAAACAGCCTGGGGGGCGCCCTTTATTTTAAATCGGGATGGAAGAAAAACCGGCTCTGCATTCAATTATATACGATATATGAACCGGTGCTGGGATTCAGCCCGGGGCTTGTCCTTCTTTTAGAAAGAAAAAATAAAAAGGGATGAAGATCCGGATCCGGTCCCTGTTTGTTTTTCTGCTCCTCTGCCTTCATGTAACGGGTTTGGGTCAGGACGGGCATATCGATGAATATCAAACCGGGCAATTGGAGACGATCGCTGAAAAAAAGAATGCAGATCCGGAAGACGATTCCTTTGAAACGGATAGGGAATTTTACAGCAAACATCCTTTAAATCTGAATACGGCCGTGGCGGAAGACCTCCTGCAACTGCATATGCTGCAGACTTTGCAGGTAAGCAATTTTATCATGTACAGAAAGTTGCTCGGACCCCTGCTTACCGTCCACGAGTTGCAGGCCGTGCCGGGCTGGGATCCTGAAACCATCCGCAGACTGCTTCCCTATATCCGGGTGGGCCGGGATGAATCCGTTTATTCCGCCTTGGGTGAAAGATGGAAACACGGTGATGCGGCTTTTTTAATCCGGGTTGGGCAGGTCCTTGAAAAATCCATAGGTTTTAACGAGCCGGTCAGGCCGGGATCTGCCTATTATGAAGGGAGCGCCCAGAAAATTTTTTTCCGCTATACGTATAATTTTAAACAGCTGCTGTCTTATGGTTTTTCGGGAGAAAAAGATGCGGGGGAGCCTTTTTTCCGGGGTGCCCAGCGATATGGTTTTGACTTTTATTCATTCCATTTCTTTCTGCAGAAAGCCGGGATTATCAGGGCGCTGGCCATCGGAGATTTCACGGTAAACCTGGGACAGGGTCTGATCCAGTGGCAGACGATTGCTTTTACCAAAAGCAGCCAGGCACTGGCTGTCAAACGGGAAGCCGCCTCTTTAAGGCCTTATCATTCAGCCGGGGAATTTAATTTTCACCGCGGGCTGGGGATCCGTTTACAGTTAAGGAACTGGCAAACGACTGTATTCGTTTCTTCCCAAAAAATCAGCACCAGCCGCGAGGCGGATACCAGCGGAAGGGAGGACCCGTTCAGCTCATTTCGAAACAGCGGGTATCACCGCACCCCGGCTGAAATCGCTGACAGGAACAACAGCCGGCAGTTTTCCGCCGGCGGCAATGTCCGGTATTCCTGCGACGCGTTTTCGCTGGGATTCAACTGGATCCATTTTAATTTCAGCCACCCCTTTCAGAAACCGGAAACACCGTATAATCTGTTTAGTCTGAAAGGGAACCGCCTTACCGATTTTAGTCTGGATTACAATTATACCCGCGGAAACATCCATTTTTTTGGAGAACTCGCGGCGGATCAGGACCGTCATCGGGCTTTTACTCAGGGGTTATTGATCAGCCTGGGTGAAAATGTGGATATGAGTTTTTTATACCGTAATATTTCACCGGCCTTTCAATCCCTGTACAGTGATGCCTTTACTGAAAATGCGGCTCCCAATAATGAAAAAGGCATTTATGCCGGACTGTCTTTCAGGCCGTTGACCGGATTTCAGGCAGATCTCTATTATGATCTGTATATATTTCCCTGGCTGAAGTACCGCACAGACGCACCCTCAGCCGGACGGGATTACCTGGTTCAATTCATATACCAGCCTGGTAAATCCTGGCGGCTGACCTCATTATATAAAAACGAAATGAAGGAAGGCAATTCGGAGGTTTTACAAACAGGAATGCACGGTTTGGTGTTACCTCTAAAACAAAGATGGCGGATTGAAACGGACTATACGGTTTCCAGGGACTTCCGTTTTGTCAGCCGGATGGAATTTGTATGGATACATAGCTCACGAGCCGCCATGCAGCGGGGTTTCCTGGGAATGGCCGGATTTATATTCAGGAGATCCGGGTTATCAGGAAATATAGGGGCTGCTGTTTTTGAGACTGCTGATTATGATACCCGAATTTATTGCTATGAGCCGGATCTGATATATAATTTTTCCTTACCGGCTTATTACGGGAAGGGATTACGCTATTATATAAACCTGCATAAGGATTTCAGTCGCTTGATTCCGCATGGGGGGAAACATTTCAGTTTATCGGGCTGGTTAAAATGGGGCCAGATTTTTTATACGGGAGCCGGTAAGTCAGGTAGCGGCCTGGATGAGATTCCCGGTAACCGGAAGACGGAAATAAAAGTGCAGGTTTTGGTTCAGTGGCAATAGGGATATCTATATTTGGAGGGGACGTCTTATTTTTGCTGAAATCATTACCGATGCCGGAGCAACCCAACAACCAGTTAAACATAGAGATCAGTGAAGAAGTTGCCGAAGGTGAATATGCGAACCTGGCAATTATTACGCATTCACATGCTGAATTTGTGATAGACTTTGTGAATGTGATGCCGGGAACACCAAAAAGCAAAGTAAAATCCAGAATTATATTCACTCCCCAGCATGCCAAGCGCTTTATGAAGGCATTAACCGAGAATGTACTCCGTTTCGAAGGAACCAATGGTAAAATCCAGGACCTCGAGGAAGTTACCCTTCCCATGAATTTTGGTGGTCCAACTGCCCAGGCTTAGTCCTGTTATTCCTTAATTTAATAAATATGCATATTTATTAATATGTATAATTTAATTTATTAATCTATATAAAAATAGTAGACTAAATGAATAAATTATATATATATATTTCTAATGCATTAACTCTTCATAAAAGAAATTAAGTTTGACTTCTTTAAATTAATGAATATTTAATAAACAGGTAATAATTTATTAAATTTTCAAACAGTATTACAATCCCTTGGAAAGTTTAAATATGGGTATTTTTTAGACCGTCCTGTAATATTTTTTACATGTAATAAATTTATATTTTGTAATTGTCTGATAAATACTGGTTTATATTGGCTGCGAAATTCACTTCCTTTTTTTTATTTGCAGCGAATGTGGATTTGATATTGTCTAATCAAGAAAAGGGAATATTTAACATTTTTTTTTGTTGGATATAAAACTTCCCTATTTTGCACGATCTAAATTCAAAACTCACAGTCACATGAGAAAATTTCTATCACTGTTAGCGGTGCTAGTGCTTTTAGGCTCATTAGCATTTTCGCAA
>DHWT01000139.1 GCA_002413325.1 Chitinophagaceae bacterium UBA5175
CGCGAGGATCATTCCAAACAAAGTAGCTACCCCCTTCCCACCCCGGAAATCTGCCCAGAGTGGAAAAATATGGCCTACCACGGCGGCCAGGCCAAGTCCCACCATGAGATTGGTCCTGTCCCATTCATTATGCATATAAAATGGAAGTAAAATATAGAGACTGGTGGCAATCACACCTTTTAAGACATCCACCGACATTACGATGCAACCCCATTTGGAACCCAGCACCCGGAACGTATTGGTGGCACCAGCGTTGCCGCTGCCATAATCACGGATATCCACGCCGAAAAAGTAACGGCTGATCCATACTGCCGTTGGTATGGAACCGATCAGGTAAGCAAACACAATAAATAAAACTTCCTTCATGGACGGCAGGAATACTTGGATTTCAAAATTAATTAAAAAAAGCAATTAAACCTTGATGATTTCACCGGTTAACGATTGAATTTTCAGGCTGAAACTCATCCAGTTGTCTTTTACCATGAGTCGTTCCATCGTAAAACCACAGCTGTTAGCCCTTTCCCTGATTTTTTCTTCATCAGATTCCAGTACTCCGCTGCCTATAAAAACGCCGGACGGGGTCAAATGTTGCCATATCAAATCCATGATTTCCAGTATTACCCGGAGATTGATATTGGCCAGGATGAAGTCAAAGGAACCGGTTCCCGAAAGAGAATCCTTCTGTTCGATCCGGATTCCCGTACAACCATTCAAGGCGGCATTTTCGATGGCATTTTCAATGCTCCATTCATCAGAATCAACAGCCAGTACGGAGCCGGCACCGAGTTTACAGGCCAGGATGGCCAGCACCCCGGTTCCCGTACCAAAGTCCAATACCGAATGATTCCTGAAGTCAAACCCCTGCATAATCGCGATCATCATATACGTGGTCGCATGATGCCCCGTTCCAAAACTCATTTTGGGGGTTATGATCAGGTCGTGGGAAACGCCCGGAACCGGTGCATGAAAATGGGCACGGATAGCACAAAACTGATCTACCACTACGGGTTCAAAATCCTTTTCCCACTCCGCATTCCAGTTCCTGGGTTCTATAAATTCTGTTTTGAATAAAGTATGATAAGGATCTGCTATCCCTTTTATTTCAGCAATAATTTTTTCAACCGTTGAAACATCATATAAGGTTTCCGGAATAAATGCATGGAGCTTTCCCGGTTCTTCTTCAAAACCTTCAAACCCCGCCTGGCTGAGGCGGGCCACCAGCATATCCGATTCCGGAACATCCCTGGTTTCTATGGTGATTTGTATATAGCGGTTCATATTTTAAGCCTGAGTTTAAGGCTAAAAGCCCAAAGCCGTTTGTCAATATGAAAATTTGAAAACCCGGGCTGGGAATTCAATTTTATCTACGTTCCCTGACGTAAAAAAGAGCACTGCAAAGGTGCTCTTTTTATTTAACTAACTTATATACCCATATTGAGTACAGGCTTTACTCATTCCCATCCTGGGGCTGTGCCTGGGGACGTCCTTCCGGCCGTCCTTCAGGTTTTGGCATGAGTACTTTCCGGCTGAGTTTGAATTTTCCGGTCTTATTATCCACGCCAATCAGTTTTACTTTCACCATGTCATTTTCATTCAAAACACCCTCCATGGTTTCCAGCCGTTTCCAGCTGATTTCGCTGATGTGCAGCAGGCCCTGTTTGCCAGGCAGGAATTCCACAAATGCCCCATAAGGCATTACAGATTTTACTTTGGCTTCGTAAACGCTGCCCACTTCCGGTACCGCCACGATTCCCTTAATCCAGGCGACTGCTTTGTCCAGGCCTTCCTTGGAAGGACTGAAAATACTGATCTCACCCTGGTTATCCACTTCCTCCAGATTGATCGTAGCTCCTGTTTCTCTCTGTATTTCCTGGATAATCTTACCACCTGGCCCAATCACGGCACCTATGAATTCCTTATCGATAAATATTTTTTCCATTCTCGGCGCATGCGGTTTCACTTCCGGCCGGGCAGCAGGAATACATGCATACATGGCATCAAGGATATGCAGTCTCCCTTTGCGTGCCTGTTCGAGGGCTTCCCGCATGGTGTCCATACTGAGTCCGTCGACTTTGATATCCATTTGCACGCCGCAGATACCGTCGCGGGTTCCGGTCACTTTAAAATCCATGTCGCCCAGGTGATCTTCATCACCCAGAATATCTGTAAGAACCGCGTATTTATGATCTGTAGTTCTGGAGATCAGCCCCATCGCCACCCCGCCAACGTGTTTATTAAATGGAACCCCGGCATCCATCAGTGCGAGTGAGCCGGCACAAACCGTTGCCATAGAAGAAGACCCGTTGGATTCCAGTACATCGCTCACTACGCGAACCGTATAAGGATAATCCTTGCCGGGCATCATCTTTTTCAAAGAACGCATGGCCAGGTTACCATGACCCACTTCCCGGCGTGCAGGGCCGCGCATCATTTTTACTTCACCCGTTGAGAAGGGAGGAAAATTATAATGCAGGATAAATTTTGAATAATCCGATTTGGCGGCGCTTTCCACCAGGAGTTCATCCAGCGGTGTGCCCAGGGTAACGGTAGTAAGGGACTGCGTTTCGCCCCTGGTAAATAAGGCCGAACCATGCGGAGTAGGTAATGGATCGGTCTCCATAGCCAGAGGCCTTACCTGGTCCAGCTTACGGCCATCGAGGCGTATCCTTTCATCCACAATCATATTGCGGACGATTTCCCACTGCAGGTCAGCGTAATATTTTTTTGCCAGTTTTTTATCCGTGTCGGTTGCTTCAGCGCCCAGGCTTTCGATGAGTTCTTTTTTCAACTGGTCAAAAGCTTCGCTACGTTCATGCTTGCTGCTGCCGGCTTTGGCGATCTGGTAAATTTTATCTTGGGTGAAGGCTTTTACTTTTTCGTGCAGCTCCTCGTTTGTTTCCGGTTTTTTATAATCTCTTTTTTCTTTGATGCCCACTTTATTACGGAGTTCATGTTG
>DHWT01000128.1 GCA_002413325.1 Chitinophagaceae bacterium UBA5175
AATACTCGTCTTCATTAAAAAAGAAGTCTTCCTGCGAAGGATAGTCAGGCCAGATATCATCAATCCCTTCATAAATTTCTCCTTCGTCTTCCAGTTCCTGCAGGTTTTCCACTACTTCAATCGGCGCACCGGAACGAATCGCGTAATCTATTAACTCGTCTTTGGTGGCCGGCCAGGGAGCGTCTTCAAGGTAACTGGCTAATTCTAGTGTCCAAAACATCGGTATCCTTTATTTAATTTCTGTTGTTTTTAATAAGGTCAGATCGGCGGGCAGGTCCCTGATCCCGGGACCAGGCAATCACTTTAATTTTTCGCAAAAGTAATTTTTATAATGAAACAACCAAATACCATTTATAGGCGGTAATCGGGTTATACACAAAGAACAAGCCGTTATATTTGCAAATGATCCCAGCAGCGGCCAGCCACCCGATACTTTCAGCAAGGAATATCCACAAATATTATGGTGCGCTGCACGTATTAAAGGGCGTGGATTTGGATATCCATGCCGGTGAGATTGTGAGCATGGTAGGCCCTTCAGGGTCCGGTAAGAGCACTTTATTGCATATCCTGGGCACTTTGGATGAACCGGCCGAAGGGGAAATCAGGCTGAAAAACCGGGAATTGCACAGCCTGAAGGGAAAATCCCTGGCGGCTTTCCGCAACCGGCATATCGGCTTCGTTTTTCAGTTTCACCATTTATTACCTGAATTTACGGCCCTGGAGAACGTTTGTATCCCTGCCTGGATCTCCGGCGGAAGGAAATCCGCCACGGAAGCCCGGGCCAGGGAATTACTTGAGACCCTGGGCGTGGATCACCGGATGGAGCATAAACCTTCTGCCTTATCGGGGGGTGAACAACAAAGAGTGGCTGTTTGCCGCGCCCTGATCAATGCGCCGGATATCATTTTTGCAGATGAGCCCACGGGAAACCTGGATTCCGCCAATGCCCGGGAACTGCACCAGTTATTCTTTGAACTCAGGAAAAAATTCAACCAGACCTTTCTGGTCGTAACGCATAATGAAGCATTAGCTGAAATGAGTGACCGGGTGGTCAGGATGGTGGATGGGAAGGTGCAGGTGTGAGCGTGTGGGCCTTTGGGAATTTGTTATAGACGGGAGTAAAAATAACTCATAACTCATAACTCATAACTCCCCGTTATTGCCTCGGTTTCCACTTCATCTCATCTGCTCCTAACTGCATCCCGATATATCTGGCTAAGACAAACAGGTAATCACTCAGCCGGTTCAGGTATTGAATGATCAGGGGCTGACCCAGCGGTTCCTCCGCATCGAGTTCTACAATAATCCGTTCGGCGCGGCGGCAGACCGTGCGGCAGATATGCGCAGTGGAAACGGCCATATGCCCGCCGGGCAGGATAAATGATCTCATTTCCGGAAGCCTTTCATTCATCGCATCGATTTCATGTTCAAGCAGCCGGATATCTGATTCCCGCAGGTCGGGAATCTTCATGACAATCTCTTTAGCCGGGTCGCAGGCCAGCGAGGAGCCGATCGTGAACAGACGGTCCTGGATCTCCCGCAGTTGCTCACGGCCATGCTTATCCGCTAATTGATCGCCCAGCAAACCGATAAAGGCATTGAGTTCATCTACTGTGCCATAGGCATTGATGCGGATATGACTTTTGGGAACCCGGGTCCCGCCGATCAGGCTGGTTCTGCCTTCATCCCCTGTTTTTGTATAAATTTTTCCGGGCATGTAAAATTAAATAGGCGACAGTTCAGCCGCCTGATAATGACCTTCCCTGCGTTTGTCGGTTTCTATAATACCATCCCGCAGCCTCACCACACGGTGCGCATATTTGGAAATATCTTCTTCGTGG
This sequence comes from Chitinophagaceae bacterium UBA5175, assembly GCA_002413325.1. GTDB lineage: Bacteria > Bacteroidota > Bacteroidia > Chitinophagales > Chitinophagaceae > Puia. The sequence continues at coordinate 1,842 of DHWT01000128.1, forward strand.
GTAACCAAAACCACGGTATTACCGGCTGCCTGTATTTTGTTGAATATTTCCATGATCTCGATGGAAGTTTTGGTGTCGAGATTGCCGGTCGGCTCATCCGCGAGGATCAGGGATGGATTGTTTACCAGCGCCCGGGCAATAGCCACACGCTGACACTGGCCCCCGGAAAGTTCATTGGGTTTATGGTGACTTCTATCAGTCAGGCTCACTTTTTCCAGAACAGCCATTGCCATTTCGTTCCTGGTTTTTTTGCTGATGCCAGCATATACCAGCGGAAGGGCCACGTTCTCAGCGGCTGTGAGTCTCGGTAAAAGATTGAACTGTTGAAATACAAAACCGATTTCCTTATTTCTTACTTCTGCCAGGTCGTCATCGGCCATCTCGCTCACATCCTGGCCGTTCAGGATATAAAGCCCTTCCGTGGGAGAATCCAGGCAACCGATGATATTCATCAGTGTACTTTTTCCTGAACCGGAGGGTCCCATCAGGGCCACGTATTCGTTTTTGAAGATATCCAGGCTGATTCCCTTCAATACCGGAACGGCCTGTTTGCCCATAAAATAGCTTTTGAAAATCCGGTCCAGGTGAATAATAGCGGTTGATGTCATAAAACGAAATTCTTTTAACTCCCCAGGGAGCCGTCAGGATTCTTTACTACCTGCGGGACTTTAAAATACTCCTGATCAGCCATAGGGGCATTCTTCAATGCCTCAGACCGGTTCAGGGGTGCTTCGGGGATATCCTCCCGCAACACATTGGTTTCTTCTCCCATATACAAAAGCGGTTCCACATCCCGGAGATCGAGTTCGTTCAGCTTTTCTACAAAGCCGATCATTTTCTGAAGATCTTTTTTTATTTCCTGTTTCCCGGCTGAATCAAATTCCAGGCAGGCCAGTTTACATAAATTTTCTACGAGTGTATCATTCACTTCCATGAAAAGGGATTAAGACAAAAATAACGGTTTCAGGGAGATTTTGAGTGCCTCTTCATTATCTTCGCCTTCCTCTATGGAGAAAAATAAAGAAATTGTATTAAGCGGTATCCGGCCAACCGGTTTTCTTCACCTGGGAAACTATTTCGGGGCGCTGAAGAACTGGTCCAGGATGCAATATGAATACGACTGTTATTTTTTTATTGCAGACTGGCACAGCCTGACCACCCATGCTGATACCAGTGAACTGAGACTGAATACCCGGCGTTTGGTTTCGGAGCTGATCGCAGGCGGCCTGGATCCGGGGAAATGCACCATTTATGCGCAGAGCGATATTCCGGAGATCCCGGAACTCTATCTCTATCTGAATATGCTGGCTTACAAAGGGGAACTGGAAAAAACAGTTACTTTTAAAGACAAGGCAAGGCAGCAGCCCGAAAATATCAATGCAGGGTTACTTACTTACCCTGTATTACAGGCGGCGGATATCCTTATCCACCGTGCCCACTATGTTCCCGTTGGCAAAGACCAGGAACAGCATATTGAAATGACCCGGAATTTCGCGGAACGGTTTAATCACCGCTATGGAGAAATATTCCCCATTCCGAGAGCATTCAGTTATAGTAAGGATCTTGTTAAAATCCTCAGCCTGGACGGCAGCGGCAAGATGAGCAAGAGCGAGCAGCAGATGAATACTATTTACCTCAGCGACGAAGATGCCCTCATCACCAGAAAAATCATGAAGGCAAAAACCGACCAGGGGCCGACTGCTCCCAATAGTAAAAAGCCGGAATATATCCAGGGACTTTTTACCCTGCTCGGGCTGGTAAGTTCTCCGGAAATACTGGCCGGATTTGAATATGATTTCAATCATTGCCATATCCGCTATGGAGATATGAAAAAGCAGCTGGCTGAAGACATGATCCGCTTTATCAGCCCCATACGGGGGAAAGCGGCCGCATTACAGAATGATCCGGCACAGATCGATGAGATACTCGCCATCGGTGCGGAAAAAGCCAGGAAAAGCGCGGCAGCAACCCTTTTAGAAGTACGCAAAGCCCTCGGTTTCAAATATCACTGACAGTCGTCCGATTCTTTTTATATTTCGGTCATAAGATTTTACATTTAGGAATGGCAAAAACGAAGAAACCCAAGCATATCGCTGTGGCTGGTAATATTGGTGCGGGGAAAACAACCCTCACGGAATTATTAAGCAAGCATTATAAATGGATCCCCCAGTTTGAAGACGTGGATCATAATCCTTATCTTAATGATTTTTATGACGATATGCCCCGGTGGAGTTTCAACCTGCAGGTTTTTTTCCTGAACAACAGGCTGAACCAGTTGCTTGAAATTTACAGTGGTACAGAAACCGTGATCCAGGACCGGACGATTTATGAAGATGCCCATATTTTTGCGCCCAACCTGCATGATATGGGCCTGATGAGTAAACGGGATTACAATAATTATTTCCAGTTTTTTCAGACCCTGAAAAGAATGGTGCAGCCGCCCGACCTGCTCATTTATCTGCAGGCTTCGGTACCTACCCTGGTCGGGCAAATCCAGAAAAGAGGTCGCGAATATGAAGAAAATATACGGCTGGATTATTTAAAAAGACTGAATGATCTGTACAATAAATGGATCGAAGGATATAAGGAAGGCAGCCTGCTGATCGTTGATGTGGACAAGAATAAATTTCCTGAAAACGAAGAACATCTGGGAGAAATCATCACACGGATTGATGCCCAGTTGTATGGATTGTTCTGATATTAAATTACAGGCAGTAACTAAAAAGCCCCTTTTTTGAAGGAGCTTTTTATAGCAAACAACGTTAGAGGTCGTTAGTTGGTAAACAATTGGCTGCCAAGATGACGAAATTTTTCATAAAAAAACAAGTTTTTGTTAAGTTTTTTTTGATTTGGTGCCCCCGGCCCCTTTTTTAGGCCCAAAACTGCTGGTTTGGCCTTGCCAGCCTACTTTTAAAGATGAAAAATCTACCATTAAACCCCCTGATATTTAAAAAGAACCGACAACGTTTCATAAAGGAAATGCAACCGGTTTCCATAGCCATTTTTGTAAGTAATGATGAAATACCTTCCAACGGGGACGCCCTGTATCCCTTCAAACAAAACAGTGATCTCTACTGGCTGACGGGAATCGTCCAGGAAGATACCATGCTGGTTTTGTTTCCGGATCACCCGGATCCTAAATACCGTGAAGTGCTGATCCTGGTAAGGCCCAATGAACTGAAAGAAAAATGGGATGGGAAAAGACTGCGTGCTGAAGAAGCGAAAACAATTTCGGGGATCAGCACCGTGATCTGGCTGGATGCCCATGATGCCCTGCTGCAGGCCTGGATTCACCTGGCTGAAAATATTTACCTGGATTCCAACGAAAACGACCGGAAAAGCAGCCTCCTGCAAACACGCGAATACCGATTCATCGAAGAAACCAAAAAGCGGTATCCCCTGCACCGGTACCTGCGGGCAGCCACGGTTTTAAAGGAGCTCCGCGCTGTGAAAACGGCTGAGGAAGTTACCGTGATCCGGCAGGCGATAGATATTACTGCCAAAACATTTTTACGCGTGATGAAAAACATGCGTCCCGGTATGTTCGAATTCGAAGTGGAAGCAGAGATCCAGCATTCCTTCCTTTCCCAGCGGGCGACGGGCCCGGCTTATGGAAGTATCCTGGCTTCCGGTGAAAATGCCTGTACCCTGCATTATGTATCTAACAACCAGGAATGCAAAGACGGAGACCTGATCCTGATGGATTTTGGCGCAGAATATGGCGGTTATAACGCCGATCTCACCCGTACGATCCCGGTAAACGGGAAATTCTCCAAAAGACAGAAACAGGTATATGATGCCTGCCTGCATCTGCATAATTATGCAAAAAGCCTTTTGAAACCCGGTATCACCATACTCGATTATCATGTGCAGGTGGGCAGGGAAGCTGATCAGGTATTTCAAAAAATCGGTTTGCTCAGCAAATCAGATGTAAAGAATTCAACTCCGGAACAGCCGGCTTACTGGAAATATTTATATCATGGTATTTCCCATCACCTGGGTATTGATGTGCACGACCTCGGACCGCGTGCAGAACCCCTTCGTGCCGGCATGGTGCTGACGGTTGAACCGGGGATTTATATACAGGAAGAAAAAATGGGTGTCCGGATTGAAAATAATATCTGGCTTACCAAAAACGGAAATGTGGACCTGATGAAGGACATTCCCATTACTGCTGAAGAAATAGAAGCTTATATGAAAAGGTCTAAAGCCTGAAGATTAAATGGAACCGGGGTAATGGCCGGGGAGTTTAGGAATTATGAATTATGAGTTATAAATTATGAGTTATTTTTACTCCCGCCTATAGTAAATTCCCAAATTTCCAAATTACCTGATGAAGCATATCCCCAATCTTTTTACTCTTCTGAACTTATTCTCCGGATGTGTGGCCCTGATCTGTATCCTGCAAAACGGGATTACTATTGTTTATTCCGCTGACGGAACCCAGTATGCAGACATTCCGGAACGCATCTGGCTGGCTCCTTTATTCATCGGGCTGGCTGCACTGGTAGATTTTCTGGACGGACTCCTGGCCAGGATCCTGAAACAAAGTTCCCCGCTGGGACGTGAACTGGATTCGCTTGCGGATGTTGTGAGTTTTGGCGTAGCGCCCGGATTGATTATTTACCAGTTTTTAAGAATGAGTTATATGCGCCAGGAAGACGGTGCGGATGTTTCCATGATCTGGCTCCTGCCTGCCCTGATCCTGCCCTGCGCGGCGGCCTACCGGCTGGCTGTATTCAACCTCGATATGACCCAGTCAAAGAGTTTTAAAGGCATTCCTGTACCGGCAGTCGGTATGATGGTCGCTTCCTTTCCCCTGATCTACTGGGCACGCGACAACAACTGGATGGTGAATATCCTTTTGAATAAATGGGTATTGTATGCGATCGTGATCTTCCTGTCGTATGGAATGGTTAGCCGGCATCCCATGATTTCTCTGAAGTTCGGAGGAAAGAACGACCCGCAGCAGCTTCCCCGGCTGTTACTGCTTGTACTGGGACTGGCAGCTGTTATATTTTTACAATGGACGGCCGCACCGTTTATCTTCCTTTTTTACATTATCCTATCTTTGGTCTTCAAAAACAGGATTGCATGAATTTTTCGGTACAGGTAAAAGTGATGCCACTCAAAGAATTACTGGATCCGCAGGGGAAAGCGGTCCTGGGCGGTTTGCAGAATCTCGGGATCAAAACCGTGCAGGATGTGCGGATCGGTAAAACCATCCAGCTCCAGGTAGAAGCCGGTTCACCGGATGAGGCAAAAAAAATTGCAGAAGATGCGAGTAAGAAATTACTGGCAAACCCGGTGATGGAATATTTCGAAATCACCGTATTGTAAGGAATTGAAGGATTGGGAAATTTGGGAATTTGAAAATGATTTCAATGAACCTACATGATCAATTATTAATGTCCAGGGTTTTTAACCAGGAACATTCATTCTCAAATCTTCAAATTTCCAAATTCCCAAATTCCCTTCATGCTCTACCTCGTTCCCTCACCCATCGGCAATCTGCAGGATATTAGTTTCCGGGCGCTCGACGTGCTCAAAAAAGCTGACCTGATCCTCGCGGAAGATACCAGGAATTCACTGAAGCTGCTGAATCATTACCAGATCATCAAACC
>DHWT01000167.1 GCA_002413325.1 Chitinophagaceae bacterium UBA5175
TCCGCAACCTCAGGGAAAAATTACAGTATAAGATCGTGATGTGGGATGTATTAAGTGGGGACTTTGATCCCTCGGTCAGCGGAAAGCAGGCGGCGGAACGGGTGATCCGGAAGTCGCGCTCCGGGAGTATCGTTGTTTTTCACGATAGTACCAAAGCCTTTCCGGTTTTGCGGGAGGCTTTACCGCTCGTTCTGGCGCATTTTTCAGGTGAAGGATATACTTTCGAAACGATTCAATAAATGAAGAGGGGGAACAGACAGGTAGTTTGAATATGTTAAAAAAAATTGGGCCGGGGTAGACACCCTGGCCCGTTTTTAATCCGTACCCTATGAAAACTGATTTAAAGGTAGAACTTTTTTTGATTCACCAAACATATTTCGCAGATAACCATGGGTATACAGCCGGTCACCAAAGTAAAAGGATGAACCGTGCGACTCAGGTCCCGGTACTTAAGACCGGATTCCCCGTATTCTTTGAATCCCTTATTTTGTAAGGAATTACCTGGGTGATCGCCTGGAAAACCAATTAAAATTTTTAATGGAACTGATTGATACACATTGTCATTTATATGTTTCTGCCTTTAGGGAAGATAGGGATGCCGTCATACAGCGGGCCCAGGTTGCCGGGGTGCGCCGGTTTTATCTTCCTGCTATTGACAGGGAAACCGAAGCTGCATTAACGGACCTGGAAAATAGTTACCCGGGTATTTGTTTTGCCATGCAGGGTCTGCATCCCTGTTCTGTAAAAGCCGACGTTGAAGATGCATTAAAGCATGTTGGGCAAAGCCTTGCTGCCAGGCGTTTTGTGGCTATCGGAGAAATCGGGCTGGATTTTTATTGGGACCGTAGTTTTGAAAAGGAACAATACCGGGCTTTTCATCAGCAGATCGAATGGGCTTTACACTACGACCTGCCAATTGTGATTCATTCACGTGATTCCATGAAACAGACTATGGGCGTGATCCGGGAACACCAGAAAGGAAAGCTGCGCGGCATATTTCACTGCTTTAATGAGGATGAGGAATCTGCGAAAGAAATTATATCGCTTGGTTTTTATATGGGCATTGGCGGGCCCCTCACTTATAAAAACAGTAAACTGCCCGCTGTGATCAGAAATATAGGCTTGGAAAATATCGTACTGGAAACGGACGCGCCCTACCTGCCACCGGTGCCATTCCGCGGCAAACGCAATGAAAGCAGTTATATCGTGTATGTTGCCGGAAAACTGGCTGAGATCTGCGGATTGGGACTGGAGGAAGTTGCAGGGATTACAACCGCAAATGCCATGAAAATATTTGATAAGCCTAAGGCCTGAACCTGATGCCTGACATCAGGTTCGCTGAAACTTTGTCTGGTACTTGTAAACAAAGTAAAACGGCGCAGTCAGAAGCTTCATGTGGCGAATTAAAAATATTGGAAAAGTAAGGGTTGAAACCTTATTTTTGCGGTCCTTTTAGCGGAAGGAGAGGTGTCCGAGTGGTTGAAGGAGCACGCCTGGAAAGTGTGTATAGTGGAAACGCTATCGCGGGTTCGAATCCCGCCCTCTCCGCAAATCTTTACAATGCCCGATTTATCGGGCGTTTTTGTTTTGAAGCCTTGCCATGCTTGCATGAGCAAGGCGGAAAAACGAAAACGTAAGTGAGCGCAGCGAATGACATTGTGAAGATTTCAGCCTCCCCTATTAAGGGATCACCGCAGGTAATCCCGCCCTCTCCGCAAATCTTTACAATGCCCGATTTATCGGGCGTTTTTGTTTTGAAGCCTTGCCATGCTTGTGTATGTCGCTAACAAAAAGTACACTTTCTTTTAACGTCATACATAGCATAGCTCCAAAAAGAGTGGACAGCCAAAGAGATCAGCAACTTTGTTGCGTCGATATATAAAAAAATCGCGATCCTCCCCCAGCCAACCGGAAATCGGTAAATCCCGCAATAGAAAGTATCCCCATATACGCTTTACCCTTATCCATAAACGGGTAGCATTGATTTCCTTAATTTTTTCAATCTGCGAATTCAAAATAAATTCTATTAAATTATTTGTTTATTTTAAATTATAGGATGAGGCTTTACAGGCCCAAATGGTTTTTAATACTGTATAGGGATGGGGAACCTGATTCATGATTTTTTCGATTACATCGTTGAAAATCCACTGCCTGGCATTACGTTTATTGAACCGGTACACATAGTCATTTTTCTCAGCCCATATGGCTTTTTTCAGCCGCCGAAGCTTTTGCGTACGGTGGTTGAAGGCAGTCAGAATATTTAAAATAAAATCGGATAAAGCAAAATAAGGCAACATGAAGCAACATGAAGCAACATAAAGCAGCGATAAAATAATTTAAACAACAGTTTGTTTATAGAAGCAGGCCTCATGCTGAATGCCGATACTAGTTAAAGAATGCAGCGGGCCCGACGCCTGAAGAAAAAGACAAACATGGTTTGAATCTGCCGGCTAAATCCGGACGAGGTACAGACGACTCTTAGGCGGCACTTAGACGGCACTTAGACGGCACTTAGACGGTATAAGAACGAACCGTACATTATTCATCATTAAAAAAAGAGCTATGGGAATAGTTAAAGACAATTATGTAACATCCGGGGCTTCCGGAAACGTCGGAACACTTTGGTCATTTCGGCAGAGAGCCGGAAAAACAATTTTGGCAAAACAGCGGGTTGCAAGTAGCAAACCACCAGACGAAAAGGGGCTGGCTTTGCAGGCCAGGTTTAAGACCTCGATTGCCTATGCAAAGAAAGCGATGAAAAATGCGGCTGTCAAAGCGGCCTATGCGGCGGCGGCGCCGAGAGGTGTGAGTGCTTTCAATGTAGCGGTTGGTGACGCAGCGAGCTCACCGGTCGTATCGCTGATCGACAGCGCGGCTTACCACGGCGCTGTGGGCGACACGCTCATGATCGGGGCCATGGACAATTTCAAAGTAACAGGTGTAGTCGTTACCATCTACAATGCCGCCGGTACTTGGATTGAAACGGGAAATGCGGTACTCCAGGAAAATAAAAACTGGATGTACACCGCAACTGTCGCCAATGCTGGAATGGCCGGATCGAAGATTATGGCTGTTGCATCTGACTTACCGGGTAACACCGGCACGCTGAGTGTAATCCTTTGATTAGGTAACGCCGAACGGTGAACCAAACAAAATGACACCGGAGCTTCTCAGATCATATTATCCTTCGGGAACCAATGGAAATATTATGATCCGTCTTCATTACTGGTGCTGATCAGGACGACGGGTGTGCCGAAATACAGAATTTCCGGCTCGCTGAGTATATGCATTATGATTGATTTATGAAAACAAATCTATCATCATATGCATCGGATGAAAACCCGAATCTTGCGGAAAAAAACTTAAGACTGAAAGAAAGTGGGTAGTCAGATCTTCAGTTACATTTCAGCAGACCGGATATCCGGTAAGTCCGGATTCAAAAAAAAGTTATGATAAACCCGCTTTGACAGGAGCCACCAGTCTGAATCCGTTACCATGGATATTTACAATTTCGATATTGCTGTCGTCGCGCAGGTATTTCCTGAGCTTGGCAATATAGACATCCATACTACGGCCGTTAAAATAGGTGTCACTTCCCCAGATCTTTTTAAGGGCAGCTTCTCTTGGCAACAGATCATTCAGGTGTTCAGCCAGCATTTTCAGCAATTCATTTTCTTTGGGAGAAAGTGTTTGCGTTTGCCCGCCGTGTACGAGCTGCCTCAGTTTCGGATGGAAATGATAGGAACCCAGGTCGAATTCCCTGTTATCTGCTTCTTTATTAAAATCATCATTTCTTTTCAGAATGGCCCGGATCTTCAGCAACAGCACTTCACTGTCGAAGGGTTTGGTGATATAATCATCCGCCCCCAGTTTATATCCCTGGATAATGTCTTCCTTCATCGTTTTGGCGCTGATAAAGAAAAGAGGCACATCCGGGTTGACATCGCGGATTTCTTCGGCCAGCGTAAATCCATCCATATGGGGCATCATAACGTCGAGCAGGCAGAGGTCCACGTGTTCACGCTGGAATGCGGCCAGTCCCAGGCGGCCGTCCCGCTCCAGGGTAACGTCAAAATCATTTAATTCCAGGTAGTTTTTCAATACCATGCCGAGGTTGGCGTCGTCTTCACATAATAAGATCTTAGGCTTTTTTACTTCCATATATTCATTTGTATGCAAATAAAATTAAATCATTTCCGGCAAAGGGGCACCGGGGAGTAATTTTTTGTTAATATGAAGCCCGGCCAGGGGAATGTAAATCAGGTTCAAACTGTATCTTTGCGGGCTATAAATCAACTGATGGACGCACAATTCAACCCTGACAAACAACATACGCTCAAACAGGCAGTCAGTATTTCAGGAACCGGGCTGCATACGGGTATTATGGTCGATATGACCCTGCGCCCGGCAAATCCCGGTTATGGATTCCAGTTCCAGCGCATCGACCTGGCCGGCATGCCCCTGATCAAGGCGGATTGTGACCTGGTTACAGACACTTCCCGGGGTACCACGCTCGAAGACAATGGCGCCCGCGTCAGCACGGTCGAACATATCCTGGCGGCCCTGGTGGGTATGGGGGTGGACAACTGCCTGATTGAAGTAAATGGGCCTGAAATTCCTATCATCGACGGGAGTTCAGAACCCTTCGTGGAAATCATTGAGGAAGCGGGACTGGAGGAACAGGATGCAGCTAAATCCTGGTACAGTATCGACAATAATATTACACATTATGATGAAAAGAAGCGGGTGGAGATGATGGCCATGCCCTCGCTGGAATATAAAGTGACCACGCTGATCGATTTCAACAGTCCCGTATTGGGCACCCAGCATGCGGGGCAAAAATCCATGAAGGATTTCAAAACAGAAATTGCCCCCTGCCGCACTTTTTGTTTTTTACATGAACTGGAAATGCTGCTCGAGAACAACCTGATCAAGGGAGGGGACATCAATAATGCCATCGTAGTCGTGGATAAGAAAGTGACGGATGATGAAATGCACCGACTGGCCAAGGCATTCGGACGCGAAAACATGGAGGTCAACACTGGGGGTTATCTCAACAACCTGGATCTGCGTTTTCCCAATGAACCTGCCGCGCATAAACTGCTGGACGCGATCGG
>DHWT01000326.1:0-345 GCA_002413325.1 Chitinophagaceae bacterium UBA5175
TAAGCATTACTGTAACAATATCCCCGGGTACAGCGTTTTCCATGAAAATCACCTTGCCCTCGTGTTTTGCCAGGCTCCTGCCTTCGGCTGCATAGCCGGTAACCAGCAGGTTCTCTAAAATGATATTTTTCTTTTTTCCCACGGCGGCAAATGTAGGATTATCCTAATTTAGCATTCCTATGATCAACCTTTTATCTAAAAAGACTTTTGCAGTAGCAGGTTTTTTATTGATTTCCTGTTATACCTTTTCCCAGGGTTATTCCATTCACCTCACTTTAAAGCCCTTTGTAAACAGTAAGGTCTACCTGGGTTATCACTATGGTAATTTGAAAGCCGTGGCCGATT
>DHWT01000326.1:575-6196 GCA_002413325.1 Chitinophagaceae bacterium UBA5175
GGTAATTTGAAAGCCGTGGCCGATTCCGTTATACTCGACGACCATTCGGAAGGTGTTTTTAAGGGCGCGGAGAAATTACCCGGCGGTATTTATTTTATTGTTTCCCCCAAAAAGGAAATTCTTTTTGAATTACTGATCGACCAGCGGCAACAGTTCTCTATTTCTGCCGATACAGCGGGCCTTCCTGCAAGTATTGTTTTTACCGGTTCACCCGAAAATAAATCCTTCCTGGAGTATACTGCTTTTATGAACAGTCATGGGAAAGAGATTACCAGTCTTCAGTCTCAGTTGTCCCGGGCAAAAACAAAAAATGATTCTGTCTCTGTAAAAGCGCAGATACGCCAGGTCAATGAAGAAGTAAAAAATGAACGGGATGAAGTGCAAAAAAGGGATCCGAATTCCCTGCTGGCCGCTTTGCTCCGCGCCCTCAAGGAACCTGTGGTCCCGCCTGCACCCAGCCTCCCGAACGGGAAACCCGACAGTTTGTTCGCCTACCGGTATTATAAAGCACATTACTGGGATCAAATTTCATTTACCGATGACCGCCTGATCCGGACGCCGATATTCGAACCCAGACTGGATCGTTATTACAAGGACCTGGTTTCGCCGGAACCCGATTCCATCAACCGCGAAATTGATCATATGCTCCTGTTTTCCCGGACTAATAAAGACATGTTTAAATTTCTGCTCGTCTATTTTACGCAGAAATATATCAATCCGGAATATATGGGACAGGACGCCGTGTTTATCCACCTGTTTGAAAAATTCATTAATACCGGGCAGGCAGATTTTTTTACTGAGAAGTACCGGAAATTTGTAGATGACCGTGCTTACAGCATCATGGCGAACCTGATTGGCCAGCCGGCCGCGAACCTGGAAATGACCGATACGTCCGGGAAAACCAGGTCCCTCTATGAAATACCTGCCAATTTCGTGCTGGTCTGCTTCTGGGACCCAACCTGCAGCCATTGCAAGGAAACCATTCCCAAAGTGGATTCCATCTACCAGGCCAGGTGGAAATACGAGGGTGTTCAGATTTATGCGGTAATGGTAGACGGCGGGCAGGAGAACTGGCGGGATTTTATCAGGACCCACAATTTGGGTGATTGGATAAACGTTTATCAGACTAAGGACCAGCATGATGCTGCAGTGGCAGCCGGCAGGCCGGATTACAGACAGTTATATGATGTTTACCAAACGCCGGTACTCTACCTGCTGGATAAGGAAAAACGAATCGTTGCAAAAAAACTGAGTTATCTGCAGGTTGATGAGGTCATCAATCTCAAACTGAAAAAGATCAATGCTCACTGATATGAAGAATGCTGTACTGATCTTTCTGCTTACCCTTTCTTCCAATACATTTTTCGGTCAGGCACTTGTCCACTACGGGAATAAAACCATCACGCGGGAAGAATTTCTTACGGCTTTCCGTAAGAATAATGCGCATCTCAGGCCAACGGATCGGGCGTACCGGGAATATCTGAACCTTTATATCCGTTACCGGCTGAAAGTGCAGGCTGCTTATGATATGAAACTGGATACCCTGCCGGGCCAGGTCACGGAATTGCAAAACTTCAGAAGCCAGATTATTGACCAGTATATCCATGATGAAAGCAGCCTGAACCAGATGGCAAAGGAGGCTTACTTACGAAGCCGGCATGATATCCGGGTTTCATACATATTTGTCGCGGTTCCGAAAAATGCCCCTCCTGCTGATACAACCAAAGCCTGGCTGAAAATACAGGAGGCTTTCCGGATGCTGAAAAGAAATCGGGATTTTGGCGAAACGGCCCTGCAGTTCTCAGAGGATCCCTTCGTGAAGAATAACCGGGGCGATATCGGATTCATTACGGTTTTCGATCTGCCTTATGCCATGGAAACCGTTGCATATAATACACCCCTGGGAAAATTCAGCGCTGTATTCCGTACCGGTGGCGGTTATATTATCTTGAAGAAAACAGCAGTACGTGAAGCCGAAGGCCGGATCCGCATTGCACAAATCCTGTTAGCCTTCCCGTTTCAGGCCAGTGAAGCAGCCAAAGAGGAAACACATCGAAGAGCAGATTCCATCCGGCATGCAATTGAACAGGGCGCAGATTTTGGTGAACTGGCCCGACAATTCAGCGGCGACAATTTATCTTACCAGCTGGGCGGTGTATTGCCGGAATTCGGGATCGGGAAATATGAACGCGGATTCGAGGAAACGGCTTTCAGTCTGAAAAAAGACGGGGATATCAGTTCACCCTATGAATCCGCTTTCGGGTATCATATCATCAAAAGAATTAAAAGGATACCGGTGCCTGTTGTGGCAAATCAGAAAATCCTGGATGAAATGAAGGAAAAAATCAAAGCGGATCCGCGCGTGGCTGTTTCAAAAAAACTCATGCTGCAAACCATTTTGAAGCGAACACAGTTTAAGGAATGCATACCGGCAGGAAACCGCTTATGGGATTATACTGACAGTATCCTGCAAAATAAAAAGCCTTCGCCCGGCGCAGGGATCAATGACCGGTCGGTCCTGTTTCAGTTTGCTGATAAAAAATATACGGTGGGAGACTGGACCACGTACCGGAATAGTTTGAAGTCAGTTCCCGGATTAACCAGTGGGAAAACCAATTCCGAAATATTGGACCTGTATCGCGAGTCGATGGCTTTTGAATACTATAAAGAGCATCTGGAAAAATATAATAAAGCATTTGCGGCCCAGGTGAATGAATTCCGGGATGGGAATCTCCTGTTTGAAATGATGCAGCGTCAGATATGGAACCGGGCTGCAGCAGATTCTGCCGGGCTGAAATTTTTCTTTGAAGCACATCAGAAAGCGTACTGGTGGAAACCCGGGGCGGAAGCCATAATTTTTAATGCAGCAGACACGGCGTCTGCAAATAAATTACAGGGTGAGCTGGAAAAAAATATGAATAACTGGCGCTTGTCGGTGGATCGTTTTGGCGGACAAGTCCAGGCGGATTCCGGGAGGTTTGAACTCAAACAGATTCCGGGGAATGCCCTGCCGGAAGCCGGCAGGTTTACAGACGCATTAACCAATCCGGATAAATCCGTTCAATTTGCATACATCATCCGGGAATATACGACTGCTGCACCCAGATCTTTCGAAGAAGCACGCGGACTGGTGGTTAATGATTATCAAAATGAGCTGGAGAATAAATGGATTGCAGCATTGAAGAAAAAGTATCCGGTGGTTATCAATGAGGCCGTGTTTAGGTCGCTGCCGAAATAAGCAGCAGGTTTAAAGCCTAAAGCCCAGGCCAACGACCAACGATCATCCCCTACCGTCCAGCATATCAAGTATAACCCGGTCCTGCTTTATATCAAACTTTCGCGCCAGCATTTTGTCGGAAGAAAGCAGTAATTCATAGTCTGCCACAGTAAGTGTTTTCGGATTGGATCCTCCTTTTGACCAATCAATATAATAGAAATTATCATTGACAACCGAATGTTTGAATTCTGAATTCATGATTAAAGTAGGGATCAGGAATTCATCCGGACCCCAGGTAAAGCGAATAAATCGCCGGAGTTTTTTATTTGATTCAACAAAAGCGACAATATAAGCTGCACAATCAGTTGAAAGCGTCATACACATAGCCTTTGGCCCGCCGTATAGTTTGTAGGGCAGGGGAAACTTCCGGGACGGCAGCAGGGCATTTAAAAAAAACTGTATTCTGTATCTTCCACGGAACCCAAAGTTGGTAAAGTGATATTTATTAATACGGTTAATGGCATGACGCCACCATTCCCCGCTTTCTTCATAACAGATAAAATTTTTTCCAGTATTTTTTTCCAGGGTCTGATAGATTCCCGACACGGGTTTGATGGGGTAGTCCTGGCCACTCATGACGCTGATGAAATCATAGGGTATCCCGCTTCCTAAAACCTGTTTAAAAGCCCCCAGCAGGGCAATTACAAAACTATAGGAAGCCCAGCGAACCTTTATCCGGTGGTTAACAAAATACACATTTGGCACGCCGGCTAAATAGTCAAAGGGCTTCAGACTGATTTTTTTGTCAATGTGCAGATAGAAATCGAACGGGAGGTTGTTAAATCTTTTTATGAAACGCTCAATCTGCTGAGGTTCCTTATGAGCCATTATGATACACGCGATCCGCATGATGTTTCTGGTTGCCGGGGATTTAGACAGGAATCAGGTGTACAAATGGTGGTCAATTAACAATTGATTAGCAAAATTAATGCCGGATAAGTATTTACCCTTACGCATTCAGCGATCGACGATCGGCGTTAGGCGTTCAGCTTATTAAAGCTTTTCATACAACGCCCTCAGCTTTTCCCGGGTAATCTTTTTCTCCCAGTCAGGTCCCAGGGCATTCTCCCATAAAGGTTTCATACCCAGGGAAACATTGATCATAGTTTCAAACTGATCATCTGTAAGGCCCCGGGTAATATGCTGTGGGATCTCAATCCTGTTTTTCTCCACCATTTGTTTGAATTCCCGCACCCCCTCCGGGTAGTATTCTCCGAGTTGATCAAAAACGATGCAATTACCCACTCCGTGTTTTGTTCCTAACAGGTACCCCAAACCGTAACTTACAGCATGGGCAACACCCACCTGTGAATAGGCAATACTCATTCCCCCGGCATAAGATGCCATCATGAGTTTGTCGTCGTGTTCGGGTCCCCATGGCCCATCGCCCAGGAATACTTCCTGGCACAGATTCAGGGCTTTCTCGCCGTAGGATTTACTGAATTCATTCAGGAAAGTACCGGTAAGGCTCTCGATACAATGGATATAACAGTCCATGCCTGTATAGAAACGCTGGTTCGGCGGGACATTGGCGGCAAGTTCCGGGTCGAGAACGATCTGGTCGAACGGTGTAAAATCGGAATTCATTCCCAGTTTGCGTGTGGGCCCGGTAAGTACCGTTGTGCGGGAAACCTCGGCTCCGGTGCCACTTAAAGTGGGTATGCCCGCCTTATATACGCCCGGGAATTTTACCAGATCCCATCCCTGGTAGTCGGCAGAAGACCCGGGATTATTCATCATTAAAGAAACGGCTTTGGCCAGGTCCATGACCGAACCGCCGCCGATACCAATGATACCGCTGATGCTTCCAAATTCCTGTTTGAGCTGGCTGGCCAGTGCATCCACCTGTTTGGTTTTGGGTTCATGGCTTGTATCGGCGAATATAATTTTGTCGGAAGCGAGGAGGGGGATGCGGTTTACCAGCGGTTTATTCTCAAAAAAATGATCTACGAGAAAAATCATCGGAAAATCTCCTTTTCTCTGTGGGGCTAAAATTTCATCCAGCTGGTTGAAACTTCCCCTGCCATAGACCACATAACTGACCATTTTGAAATTCCTGAACTTCATATTTTACAATAAGTATTAAAAATTTAAAATCAAATGTATCAGTGACCCTGTGTCAGAGCTGCGGCGCCAAAGACCCCGGCACTGTCGCCGAGTTCCGGCCGGATTACCGGCACGGTGCAATAATTATTAAAAATGAAATGTTTCAATGATTTCACGCCTTCGGTATAAATTTCATCAATATTGCCGACACCGCCGCCGACCACAATGATATCCGGATCCAGCATATTGGTAATCGAAGAAACGGCTTTTCCAAAGAAATGGTTGAGCCGGTCCACGG
>DHWT01000326.1:6426-10928 GCA_002413325.1 Chitinophagaceae bacterium UBA5175
GGCTTTTCCAAAGAAATGGTTAAGACGGTCCAGGGTATGTCTTGCATAGGGATCTGTTTCTTTTTGCATCACAATTTCCTTCAGCGTTTTTTTAACACCGGCTATGGATTCATAAAAACGCTGCAGGGAAGGCCCGGATATTATTTTTTCCACGCAGCCCGTTTTACCACAATAACAGGGGCCGCCCGATTCATCCAGGAAATTATGCCCCCATTCTCCAGCGATTCCATGATGACCTTCCCAGATTTTTCCATCGATCACGAGTCCGCCGCCGACACCGGTGCCCATAATGATCCCAAAAACCATTCTTGCATGGGGTGCCGCTTTCTTTACTCCGCCCCAGGTTGCTTCTGCAAGGGCAAAACAATTGGCGTCATTAGCAAGGATAACGGGCAATTGCAGTCGTTCTTCAAGGTTCTTTTTTATAGGCTGGTGATTCAGTATGGTTGTATTGGAATTTTTTAATGTATGCGAAACCGGATCCAGGATACCGGGTGTTCCAAATCCGATACAGGCTGGGGAAAGCCCGGATTCTTTTTTCATCTTCTGCACCAGTTTTTCGATCTGGCCGATCACATGGTCGTATCCCTGTGACGCTTCGGTATCTACCCGGGTCCTGATCAGGGTCTCCGGTTCCTGATCTCCGCGCAGGATGATACCTTCCACCTTGGTACCTCCTAGGTCAATGCCCCACATTGTTTTTTTCATATAACAGTCGTTTGATTTTTTATCGTTTCATGAGCCCATCCGCTGCTTTGCCAGCAGCAGGTCCTCCGGCGTATCGATTTCAATACCCATATATTCCGTAATCACCATTTTTAAAGGTATACCATGCTCCAGATACCGGAGGCATTCAATTTTTTCTGCTGCTTCCAGGGCTGTCACGGGCCAGCGGGTAAAGTTCATTAAAGCCTGTTTCCTGAAAGCATATACCCCGATATGTTCGTAATAAGTAATGGAAACGGCCGGATCCCGTGGAAAGGGGATCACACTGCGGCTGAAAAAAAGCGCGTTCATCTGCAGGTCTACCGCCACTTTTACATAGTTGGGATCTCTGATATTTTTTTCATTCTTCATAACCTGCATAAGGGAAGCTACCTGTACCTTTCCGGCGGGATCTTTCTTGAAAACCTCCAGCAATTTTTCCAATGGCGCTTTTTGTACAAAGGGTTCGTCTCCCTGCACATTGACCACGATTTCTGTATCCAGTGTTTCCACGGCTTCTGCAATGCGGTCGCTCCCGCTTTCATGGGGCCTTTGGCTCATCATGACATCGCCGCCGTTTGTTTTGATTTCATCATAAATGATCCGGCTGTCCGTTACAACAATCACCTGGTCAAAAAGTCCGGTTTTTACCGTATTATCATAGGTATGGCGGATGACGGATTTATTGCCCAGCTGCTGCATCAGCTTGGCGGGAAAGCGCGTTGAAGCATATCTGGCCGGAATCATCGCGATGCAGTTCATGAATTCTTTTTTCAAAACTAATTTTTTACGGTTAGAACCGGGCAGGGATACTGTACAAATCAGAAATATTTTTCTTCCAGCAGGTGCGTCAGATCCAGTACGGCGCCCCGGCCATCCTTATCACCGGAATTACACATCACGATGATGCCGCGGTCTTTTTCTCTCAGGATTTCAGTTCGGCAATTAAACAACAAAGAAAGGCCTTCATGGAAAGCAAAAGACTGATCGTAATAACTGCCGTTATTCCATCCCATGGCATAATCAGGCAGGCCAAAAAACAGGAATTCAAAACCGGCTTTTGAAAGATGTGTATTCCCCCCGGAAAGCCCCCGCAGGTTGGCCTGCATATATTTTATATAATCGGGCAAACTGATTGAAAGGCCCTGGCCCGGATATAATACCGGGTGTACCTTGACCCTGGTGTCCGGATCTTCCGAATGAAATGATCCTCCCTGGTACCAGTGACCCGCAGGTGCCGACTGGTCCATCCGGTTGGGCCAGGAATAGCGAACTGAAATATTCAGGGGTTTTCGAACGTATTCTGTTACCAGGGCTTCCCAGGACTTGCCGGTCACTTTTTCCATCATGGAAGCTGCCATCACATATCCGGCCAGGGAGAAGACAATTTTTTGCTGAAGAAAATTTTCCATATTCGGTTTACGCTGCAGCATCCAGAAAGTAAAAGCCCTTCTTTTTACCATAATATCACCCTTCACTTCAGGAATTTTAAACCAGTCGCTCATATCCATGAATGGCTGGATCCGGGTCCTGCTGCTGAGCAGGTCTTTGAAGCGGATCGCCTTATAAACGGGCAGTGTTTTTTTACTGAAGGCCGGAAAGATCTGGAGCAAGGGCGTATCCCATTTGATTTTGCCGGCTTCTACCAGTCTGGCTGCGATATAGGCCGTGATGGCCGCGGTATTCGTGCCGATATTGAAGCGATCGTTACTTTCAATGCTGTCTTTCAATTTGAAGACCCGGTATCCCAGCACCTGGAAAACAAGGATGCTGTCTTTCGAAAAAACCGCATAAGCCATGCCGGGGACGCCTCTTGTAACACGGATGGATTCCGCAGCTTCTCGCAAGGTCCGGTTGCCTCCTGAATCCCCACGCACAATCTGTGTCGAATCTACTATGTCCGGTAATGACTGGCTGCTTCCCGGAAACGGATGACCAAGGAATAAAAGCAACAGCAACACGCGGAAGATTTTTTTCATGCGTTGAGATGGGTGAAGATAGGAAAATTCAAAAATCAGGTATGTTGTCCGTCCTCGTTCATAATGGACCAAAGCAGATCTTTCAGGGCCTGGATTCCCATCTGCGTGACCGATGAAATAAAAATATGGGGGATGTCTGGCGGCAATTCTTTCCGAATGGCTCCAATCAGCTCTTCATCCAGCAAATCTGATTTGCTGATCGCAATAACAAATCTTTTGTCCAGCAGTTCCGGATTATACTTTTCCAGTTCATAACGTAAAATTTCATATTCTTTCCGGTGATCCGGGCTGTCTGCCGGTATCAGGAACAGCAGGGCCACATTTCTTTCAATATGCCTTAAAAACCGGTGACCCAGGCCTTTCCCTTCTGCCGCTCCTTCAATGATCCCGGGCAGGTCGGCAATACAGAAACTCTTCCCGTCGCGGTATTCCACCATACCCAGTTGCGGAGTCAGGGTAGTAAATGCATAATCAGCGATCTTGGGTGTGGCTGCAGTCATCACAGACAGCAGGGTCGATTTACCTGCATTCGGGAATCCGACCAGGCCCACATCAGCCAGTACTTTCAATTCCAGTATTTTCCAGCCCTCAACCCCCGGTTCTCCCGGCTGGGCATGTTCCGGAGCCTGGTTGGTCGGCGTGGCAAACCGTGCATTTCCCAGGCCGCCGCGACCGCCTTTTAGCCAGATGACTTCCTGGCCGTCCTCCATGATTTCAACTTCTTTCGATCCGCTGGTTTCGTCCCGGGCAATGGTACCCAGGGGCACATCGATATAAATGTCCTTTCC
Organism: Chitinophagaceae bacterium UBA5175; assembly: GCA_002413325.1. Classification (GTDB taxonomy): domain Bacteria; phylum Bacteroidota; class Bacteroidia; order Chitinophagales; family Chitinophagaceae; genus Puia. The sequence continues at coordinate 9,899 of DHWT01000326.1, forward strand.
GAATCGTCCCGTGCAATTATTCCCGCTTCCTGCTTCACCGTTTTCAGCCAGTACGTTTTTATAATACCGCAGGGGGAGCAGGGTCCAGGTATTTTTGTTGCCACGCAGAATGATATGACCGCCCCGGCCGCCATCTCCGCCGTCGGGTCCCGCCAGGGCATTGTATTTCGTACGCATGAAATGTTTACTTCCCGCTCCGCCGTGGCCGCTTTTGCAGAAAACACGGATCTGATCTACAAAATTACTTTTTTCCACTTTTTTATAATTCGGGCTGCAAAGATAGATGAATAAACAGCTACCTGACCATCAGGAGCCGGGCGACAAGGCCCGTCCAGCCTGTTTGATGCGAGGCGCCCAGGCCCTTGCCGGTATCCCCGTGGAAATATTCAAAAAACAGGGTATAGTCTTTGAAGTGCGGATCATTTTGAAAAAGGGCCACATCACCGAATACCGGGCGGTTGCCTGCTGCATTACGGGTGAATAATGAAATTACACGGTCGGTCAGTTTATCTGAGATTTCTTTCAGGGAAAACAGGTTGCCTGAATGGGTCGGGAATTCTATGCGGAAATCATCGCCGTAATAATCATGGAATCTTTTTAATGATTCTATAAGCAGGTAATTCATCGGCATCCAGACCGGCCCGCGCCAATTCGAATTGCCCCCGAAAAGGGTGGTATCCGATTCGCCGGGTGTATACTGGACGGAAAACCAGCTATCATCAATTTCAAGAATATAGGGATGGGCTTCATGGTACTTGGATAAGGCACGCAGACCATGATCACTTAAAAATTCGCTTTCATCCAGCATCCGGTATAAGATCTTTTTCATGCGGTGACCCCGCAGCAGGGATAAAAGGTGTTTTTCGTCCTTCCCCTTTTCGCCCCAGTTCGATACCAGGTTTGCCAGCTCCGGCCGGTGGCTGAGAAACCAGTATAAACGTTCTTTGAATACGGTCTGGCTTCTCAGGAGATCATCTTCCAGGATTTCTACAGCCAGCAGCGGAATCAGTCCCACCATGGAACGGATCTT
>DHWT01000275.1 GCA_002413325.1 Chitinophagaceae bacterium UBA5175
CCAACGACCAACGGCCAACGGCTAACGGCCAACGATCATCGCATGCAGGACACCCTTCCGCCCGTCTCCAAACCCAATACCCGGCCTTCCGGTGTAATAATCATTACACCCGGCCAGGGAATGCATTACCGGATTGGGGATATTTACATCAGCGGCAACAAGGTGACCAGGTCATATATCATTACCAGGGAATTTCCGTTTAAAAGCGGGGACTCACTGACGCTGTATCAGCTCACCCAGGATTTCACCCAGGCACGGGAACACCTGATCAATACCAGATTATTTAATGAAGTGACGATATCGCTGAAAGAATTTCGCGGGTATACTGTTGATATCAACGTGGAAGTAAAGGAACGCTGGTATATATTCCCGCTTCCGTATATCAGGCCGGTCGACAGGAATTTTACCGCGTGGGCGGAACAGGGTTACAGCCTGAAGCGCTTTGACTACGGATTGAAATATTCCCAATATAATTTTACCGGGAGAAATGACTATTTGCGTGTCTGGCTCATATCCGGGTACTCAAGGGAAATTGAAATGGCATACGACCGCCCCAATACCGGGAAAAACCTCGTACATGGCTTTGGTGGCGGTTTTCTGCTTTCCGGGCTGCAGGAAATCAATGTAATCACATCCGGCAACAAGCAGGTCTTTGTAAACCGCGATAGTTTGCAGAATGCCGGGAAATATATGCAAACACAGGCAAGTTTTTCACTTCGTTATTATTACCGGCCGGCGATCCGGACCAAACATTATTTCCGGCTGAGTCTGAACCAGCTCAGGATCGACAGCTCCGTGCTCGCATTAAACCCGGATTACTTTTTAAATAACCGGTTATCCCTTTTTTATCCGGAGTTCTCCTATATTCTCAACTACAACAACATCGACTATGTGCCTTATCCTACCCGTGGGTTTCTTTTTGAAACCAGCCTGACACAACGGGGTATTACGACCGACATGCATATGACGCAGCTGATTGCAAAATCAACCGAAGCATTTTCATTTGCCCCCAAAATGTATTTTGTTACGCAGAATTTCGGTGTGCTCCGGCTTCCGTTCAAACAGTCATTTTATAATCAGCAACTCCTCGGGTATGGGGATTATTACATACGCGGCCTGGAAAAATATGTGGTGGACGGCGTCGGCCTGGTGCTCGACCGCAATACCGTGATGCGGGAGATGGCACATTTCAACATACCTTTCCTTCGCGGTACCTCGCACGACCATATTCCTTTCCGGATTTATGCAAAAACCTATGTTGACCTGGGATATGTGTTAAACCGGTATAATAACCAGAACAGCCTTCAGAATGTATTGTTGTACACCTATGGGGCCGGATTTGATATGGTTACGTTTTATGATTTTGTATTCCGCATAGAATACAGCATAAACCAGTTAGGAGAAAAAGGTTTATTTTTTCATATCAGAAACGACTTTTAAAATAACGGATGAACTTTTAATTTAATCAGATGAAAGTAGCGATATACAGCCGGATCATAGAAGAATCGGAACAGGGCGTAGTCCAGCAGCTGCTGGATGAACTCCAGCGACTTAAAATCCAGCCGGTTATTTACGTTCCTTTTTTTGAACGCATCAGCCAGATGTTCCGTTTCCCGCCCGATCTTTTATTTTTTCGTCATTCTGACGACCTGGATGGATCGGTCGATTTTTTTATCAGTCTCGGAGGCGACGGTACCCTGCTGGATACCATCGCCTTTGTCAGGGATAAAGAAATTCCTGTGATCGGTATTAATTTCGGACGCCTCGGTTTCCTGGCCAGCATCGGGAAGGGAGATATGATTACGGCCGTCAAGGCGCTGGTGAACCGAACCTATGTGGCGGATAAAAGATCCATGATACACCTGGATGCCAGCAAACCTTTATTCGGGGATGTGCCCTACGGACTCAATGAATTCGCCATTCACAAAACGGATACCTCCCCCATGATTAAGATCCATACCTATCTCAATGGAGAATTCCTCAATACCTATTGGGCCGACGGACTGATCGTGTCCACCCCGACCGGATCAACCGGTTATTCGCTGAGTTGCGGCGGACCGGTTGTTTTTCCTGAATCAGGTAGTTTTGTGATCAACCCGGTGGCACCGCATAATTTGAATGTGCGACCCATCGTCGTGCCTGACGATACCATAATTTCTTTTGAAGTGGAAGGAAGGTCGGAAAATTTTATCTGTGCTCTTGATTCAAGAAAAGAAATCGTGGATAGAAATGTACAACTCGCCGTACGCCGTGAAAAATTCAACATCTCGCTGGTAAGGTTAAACGAAAATAATTTTCTGCAGACCCTCCGGAATAAATTATCCTGGGGCCTGGATCAGCGGAATTAACATTTTACTTATAAGAAAAAAGAATTTGCTTCGTTAGGCAGATATAATTTGCCGGACAGGAAGAGAATATCATTTATTTTGCGGGTATGAAGCATGTTTTCTTGGTTGGGATGAGTTTTATTTGTTTTATTTTCAGGGCCGGGGCACAACCGGATAATAGTTATGTTTATCAGGGTGAATTTGGCATCTCTGCAGGGGTATCCCAGTATTTTGGCGACCTCAACCCGGATTACCATTTCAATACCCCCAAACCGGTAATCGGAATATTTTTCAGAAAGCAACTCACCGATTACATCGCGGTACGCATGGCAGGTCATTTTGCCAAGCTGGGTTATTCAGACATTTATAATACCCAAAACGCCTTTTATCTGCGGCGAAACCTCAGTTTCAACACCAATGTATGGGAACTGGGCATTCAGGGCGATTTTAATTTCCTGCGTTTTATCCCGGGCGACGGGGACCACCGCTCAACACCTTACCTGACTTTCGGAATCGGTTTGTTCAGTTTTGATCCCTATGCCTATCTCAACGGACAGAAATATTATCTGCGGGAACTGGGTACGGAAGGACAGGGTTCTCCGGCTTATCCAGACCGTAAACCATATAGTAATATTGCGGCCTATATTCCCCTGGGACTGGGTTATAAATATAACCTGAATCCCCGGATGAATATCGGTATCGAAGTCGTATATCGTTTTACCACAACGGATTACCTGGATGATGTGAGTAAAACCTATGCAGGGATCAATAATTTCCCCACCCTGCCCAATGGGGATCCTTCCGTTGCCGGCCTCCTGCAGGACCGCTCCTACGAAACAGGCACGCCACCTATCGGAATCCAGGGGCGCCAACGTGGTTATTCCAACCAGAACGACGGTTATCTGTTTGCTGAAATCATGTTTTCTTTCAATCTCAGCTCCTACCGCTGTCCTACGGCCAAATAAGCCTTTGATACTGAACTATTTTACTCCCCGGCTGAATCCCGGAAATTTTATACCTTCGGGCCCTTCAAAAACGGGCATGGAGTCTTTGAAATTCAGCATCAACCCGGCACAGTTACCCAAACATATTGCCATCATCATGGATGGCAATGGACGGTGGGCTAAAATGCAGGGCCAGGACCGGCTTTTCGGACATTATCATGGTGTGGAAAGTGTACGTATCACGGTAGAAGCCTGTGCCGAGTTGGGAGTGGGCTATTTAACCCTGTATGCTTTTTCAACAGAAAACTGGGAAAGGCCCGTACAGGAAGTGAGTGGTCTTATGGAATTGCTCGTGGATACGATCCGCAAGGAAGTACCCACTTTGAATAAAAATAATATCCGGCTGCATGTAATCGGCAATACCGGCATGCTTCCGGAGAAAACGATGACGGTGCTCGGGGAAGCCATCAAGGAAACATCGGTGAATACCGGATTGAACCTCATTATGGCGCTGAGTTATAGCAGCCGATGGGAAATGGGAGAGGCTGCACGGCAGCTCGGAATGGATGTGAAAGCAGGTAAACTGGATCCCGAAACGATAGACCAGTATTGTTTTCAAAAATATCTCTGTACACGGGATTTCCCCGACCCTGAACTGATGATCAGGACAAGCGGGGAACACCGTATCAGTAATTTTCTTTTATATCAACTCGCTTATGCTGAATTATACTTTACTTCTGTACTTTGGCCCGATTTCCGGAAAGAACATCTCTACGAGGCCATCCTGGATTTTCAAACGCGGGAAAGACGATTTGGCAAAACCAGTGAACAACTGGGATGAAGATCTCAAAACCTTCAGAAATGCTTGAGAATAAATCAGCTGTAGCCTAGATGCAGCCTGTATTTTAACAAACACTTTTAATTAATCCCCTTAATTTGCCGCTCTAAAAAACCCGCCCGGATGCTACGAAGTTTATTGACTGGTGTTTTTTTACTTACTTTCTGCTTATTGAAGATCACGGTTTCCGAGGCCCAGGTTACTGACACCACTCATCCTGTTTCTGTAGATCCTGAATTACTGGCCCTTGAAAATGCAAAAACCCCGAAAGAATATACCATCGCAGGCATCAAAATCACAGGTACCAAATACCTCGATGAATCCCTGTTGATTTCGGTATCCGGCCTCAGCATCGGTGATAAAGTGATGATACCCGGAGGTGATAATTTCAGTAAAGCCATCCAGAAACTCTGGGGCCAGAATCTGTTTTCAAATATTGCCATTTATTTCACCCGGATTACAGGTACGGAACTGTATGTGGAGATCCATGTGACGGAAAGACCGAGGCTCACCAATTTTATTTTTAAAGGAGCCAGCAAAGCGGAATCGGACGAGTTAAAAATTAAAACGGGATTGATCAAAGGCCGTGTGATCACGGAGAACATGAAACAGACCGCGGATGAGAATATCAAAAAATACTATGCTGACAAAGGATTTCAGGGCGTTGAAGTGCAGATAACCGAAGAACGCGACCCCAAAACCCCCAATTCCGAAACGCTTACGTTTAATATCGACAAGGGCACCAAGGTCCGCATCAACCAAATTACCATTTATGGTACACAGGCGATTTCTGAGTCAAGGATTAAGAAACAAATGAGCGAGACGAAGGAAGTTACCAAGTTAACCCTTTTCCCCGCCAGGGATTCCTCTTCCTATGGGTTGGTTAAACCCATGACCTTAAAAGAATATCTTGATACCCAGGGTTTTCTTTCTTATACAAAAAGTAAGGAACTGCTGGATCCCTACTTCAGGTTTAAACTGTTCAGCTCTGCGAAATTTAACGATAAGAAATACAAGGAAGACAAGGATAAAATTATCGATTACTATAATTCCCAGGGCTACCGCGATGCGGTCATTGTTTCAGACACGCTGTTCTATAATAGTAAGAAACAGTTGAATATCGCTATCAAGGTAGACGAAGGAAACAAATATTACTTCGGCAATGTGACCTGGAAAGGAAACACGAAATATCCCGATACCCTTCTGTCCCTGGTTTTGGGTATTCATAAAGGAGATGTCTATAACCTGGACATCCTCAATAAAAAACTGGGTAAGCAGGTTTCACAGGACGGGGGCGGCGGCGTAAGTGATCTCTACCTGGACGACGGTTACCTGTTCTTCAGGATCGATCCGGTTGAAACAGCGGTATATAACGATACCATTGACTTCGAGATCCGCATGGTGGAAGGTCCGCAGGCGACCATTAAAAATGTAACGATTGCAGGGAATGAAAAAACGAAGGAATATGTAATCCGCCGGGAACTGCGAACCATTCCGGGTGAAAAATTCAGCCGGAGTGATATCATCCGTTCCACCCGCGAAATTGTGAACCTCGGCTATTTCGACCAGGAAAAAGTTACGCCCAATATCGTCCCCAACCAGGACGACGGAACGGTCGACATCAACTGGTCGGTCGAAGAGAAATCATCCGACCAGCTCCAACTTTCCGCGGGCTGGGGCGGCGGCATCGGGATAACCGGCACCGTGGGTATTTCCTTTAATAACTTTTCTATCAATAATATATGGAAGAAATCTTCCTGGGATCCTTTACCTACAGGCGATGGACAGAAGCTCAGTCTCCAGGTCCAGGCAAACGGTAAAGCCTACCAGTCCTATAACCTGTCCTTCACCGAACCCTGGCTGGGAGGTAAAAAAAGGAATTCGCTTACGGTGAGCCTTTACCGCAGCGCGTTCCGTTCGGGAGGATATAATTATCAAACGGCGGCATACTCGTTCAGTGATACGAATTCTCTCAAAAATACCGGGATTGTAATCGCCCTTGGAAAACAGCTCAAATGGCCGGATGATTATTTCACCCTGACCTATTCCCTGAACTATACCCTGTACGACCTGACGAACTATTCATTATTCTCAACTGATTTCCGTAACGGTTTTTCTCATAACCTGAGCTTTAAAGTGGGGCTGGGACGCTATTCCATCGATCAGCCGATCTATCCGCGCAAAGGATCTAACTTCCAGGTCAGCGCCCAGTTTACACCTCCCTATTCCCTGTTTAAATCGAATTATAATACATCCCAGGAACAATTTACTTTGCCGGAATACACAAAATTCAGGCTGACCAGCGAATGGTACATACCCATAGGTAACCCGATGGGAGCAGATAAAAGCCGGCAGTTTGTATTGAAAGCGGCTGTCAAATACGGCTTTATGGGAAAGTATAATAGTCAACTGGATTTTTCACCCTTTGAAAGATTCCAGTTAGGGGATGCGGGGCTGACCAATAACTTTGGTCTCCTGGGTTATGATATTATTTCACAAAGGGGATACCCGGTGTACCAGAATTCTGATCCGCGCGTAAACCCGGAACAACAGGGCGCTACCCAGTTTTTTACCATGTTTAACAAATACACGCTGGAAATGCGGTATCCCTTTGTTACCAATCCAAGCAGCACGATTTACGGAGAAGTATTTTTTGAAGCTGCCAACGGATGGTATAATTACCAGGATTATAATCCCTTCCGTTTGCGCCGGGATGCAGGTTTCGGACTGCGTTTCTTCCTGCCGATGTTTGGACTGCTTGGCTTTGACTATGGTATCGGGCTCGACCGTATCCAAAATGGTTCGCTTAGTAATGCGACCCGCTTTACCTTTATGCTGGGCGTTGAGCCGGATTAACCTGACTTAAATACTATACATATGAAACAAATCGTAATGGTCTTTTCCCTGGTTTTCACTCTCTGCGCCACTGCAGGCGCCCAGCGCTATGCTGTGGTGGATACCAAATATATTCTCGATAAAATGCCCGACTACAAGAATGCACAGAAACAGCTGGACCAGATCAGCGCCCAGTGGCAGAAAGAAATTGATGACAAACAGGCCGTCCTGGATAAAATGTATAAGGATTATGAAGGTGAACAGGCAATGCTCAGCGATGATTTGAAGAAAAAAAGAGAAGATGACCTGTTTAACCATGAAAAGGAAGTGCGGGACCTGCAACGTAAACGCTTTGGGTTTGAGGGTGATTTATTCAAAAAACGTCAGGAACTGATCAAACCGGTACAGGATAAGGTTTATAACGCAATACAACAAATTGCCGTCACCCGTATGTATGACTTTATTTTAGATAAAAGTGAAGGAATTACTGTTATCTTTGCCGACCCTAAGCTGGATAAGAGTGAAGACGTTCTGAAAGAACTCGGGGTCAAGTAGATAAATTATTTAATCAACTATTAACAAAAACAAAGAAAACAGAAAGCAATTATGAAAAAAATTGTTGCCATTTTATTAGTAGCAACCACCCTTCACCTCGCCGGGAACAAGTTGCAAGCCCAGACAAAATTCGGGTATATCAGCCTCAGCGAAATGATAACCGGAATGCCTGAGTACAAGAAAGCAGATTCGTCCATGGTTGACTACCAGTCTGCCCTGAATCAGAATTTTGATGATATGAAACGCGAATTCAGCGAAAAAGACAGCCTGCTTTCTTCAAAGGATACGGCAAAATATACAAGGGCCCAGATCGAAATCAAAAGAAAGCAATTGGGTGAACTTTATATGAAACTGCAGGGATACCAGCAGCAGGCCGGCCAGCTTTACCAGCAGAAGCAGCAGGACCTGATGGCTCCCATTCAGAAAAAGGCAGCCGATATTGTACAGACCGTTGCCAAGGAAAATGGCTATACCTATGTGTTTCTGAAGGATGCACTGCTTGTTTCACCGCCGGCAGATGATTTACTGCCGCTGGTAAAGAAAAAACTGGGATTAAAATAATCCTGGAAAATTTATTAAAAGGCCGTCTCTTTTTAAAGGAGACGGCCTTTTTAGTTTTTGTTGATTAATTTAGTACATGCCCTCAACCCAACCGATTGGTGTATTTGATTCCGGATACGGCGGACTCACCGTATTGAAATCCCTTGTAGAAAAACTGCCGGCTTACGACTTCATTTACCTGGGTGATAATGCAAGGGCGCCTTACGGCAACCGGTCTTTTGAAACCGTTTACCAGTATACCCGCGAATGTGTACAATGGTTTTTTTCAAAAGGCTGCCCCCTCGTAATCCTTGCCTGTAATACGTCTTCTGCAAAGGCCTTGCGTACCATTCAGCAGCAGGACCTGGTTGAATCCGGCACAAAAAACAGGGTGCTGGGCGTGATCAGGCCAACTACCGAAATGGCCGGCCTTCTATCCAAAACAGGCCATGTGGGTATTCTGGCCACCAGCGGCACCGTTTATTCCGGATCTTACGTACTCGAGATAAAAAAATTCTTCCCGGATGTAAGAGTTTTTCAACAGGCCTGCCCCCTCTGGGTACCTTTAATTGAGAATAATGAACACCAGGGCCCCGGCGCAGATTATTTTATTAAAAAATATGCGGATGGACTACTTTCCCAGTCTCCGGAAATCGACACGGTATTGCTTGCCTGCACCCATTACCCCTTGCTCATGGACCGGCTCAGCCTGTATTTCCCCGCTTCCATACAACTGGTTGCCCAGGGAGATATTGTAGCACAAAGCCTGGTCACCTATTTGAAAAATCATCCTGAAATTGAAAGCCGTTGCAGCAAACGGGGGCAGCTTTCCTTTTATACCACGGATGATTGTGCAGATTTTGACCTGCATGGTGGATATTTTTATGGCGCTGTTGTCAAATCGGAAAGAGTATTTTTGTAATGTTATTGGATAGTTACCCCTGAACCCGAAAACCAGCTTATGAAATCATGGATATCATTCTACCTGCTTGCCGCCTTTTTATCTACATTACTTGCCTGTAACAAAAGCGTAAGTAAGGAGAGTGGAAATAACACAGGTACGAAAGGCAAGGAGGATTTTTATGCAACCATCGATGGATCTTTATGGAATGCAGACAGCCTTCAACTGGCATTGGTTGGAAGTAACGGGGTATCCATCAACGGACTTAGTAAAAACGGCGAAGAGGTTTCAATGATTTTGCCTGCATTGAAAACGGGCATGTATACCCTGAACCCCCAGTCGGCGTCCTACGCGTTAGATGGGAATATTCTGGGTACTTCTAATACGTATATTAGCAATACAGGAACAGCCAGTGGCATGGTAACAATTTCCAGCATTGACACCATTAATCACCTGGTAAACGGCAGTTTTGCTTTCAATCTTGTCAATCCTGCAGATAATACAACGAAGACAATAACCAATGGGGTATTTGACTTTGTTCCCTATAATGTGGATTTGAGTGTCATTTTCATGCCTCCCGCAGTAAAGGCGGGCGATACCCTGAATGCAGTCATTGACAGTATTGCTTTCAATTCGGGAATGGTGGAAGCTGTTAACAGCAATGGTCAGCTTACCGTTGCAGGTATTGCTGCCAACGGACCCCAGGATATTGCACTGATCATGCCCGTTAATATAAACCCCGGGACCTATGATTTAGATTTTAGTACGGGGAACTACATCGGTATTTATAATCCCGAACCCAATGTGAACCTTTATTCCCAGCATAGCGGCCAATTGATCATTATGTCCAACGATCCGGTAGCGAAAAGAATCCGGGGTACTTTCAGTTTTGTAGCCAGTCCCCTGACAAGCGGTACACCGGTGACAATAACGAACGGATATTTTGCCGTTAGTTATTGATAATACCCCTTTATTGTTGGCAATCAGGCGGGAATTCTTTAGCTTTGCCCTCCCTTTGGGTAAAAAGCCCGGGTTTCAAACAGGGATTTGAAATACAATTTACTGATTATCAGGAACTAAGAGTTAAATAAAATACAATGAAACGTACATTCCAGCCACATACCCGCCGCCGTAAAACAGTTCATGGATTCCGCAAACGCATGCAGACGGCCAACGGACGTAAGGTGCTGGCCAGCCGTCGTGCCAAGGGCCGCGTCAAACTTACGGTTTCCGACGAACCGAAAGGAAAATAGACTTAAATCCAATCGGCCAGCGGTCAACATCAAAACTTAGAAAAATCGTCTCAAAATATTTCCAGCCCCGGACTGCCGGGGCTCTTTATTTTTGCTTCGCCGCATGAGCAGCAGTAAACCACATTCACTGGGTAAGTCCGAACGCTTAAAAAGCAGGAAACAAATTGATGCCCTTTTCAGGTCCGGGAAAAAAATCATGCAATTTCCCTATCGTCTCCTGTACCGGGCAGAACCGGGATTGGGGGAAATAAAAGCAGGCTTTGCCGTTTCTTCAAAAAATTTTCCCCGGGCGGTGGACCGCAACCGGATCAAGCGGCTGAGCCGGGAAGCTTATCGCCTGCAAAAAAGGGAATTGGAAACCGGCGTTCTGAAAAACAAGACCCTCCTTTATTTGTTTTTTATATATACAGGGCGGGAAATACTTTCATTTGAAGAAATTTCTATCCGGGTAAAACAGGTTTTGGTTAAAATCCTGCAGGTCATACATGAAGACAATTCTCCAGATACTTAGTTATCCGCTGATCTGGGCCATCCGGATTTACCAGTTGGTTATTTCCCCCTGGCTTGGCCCCAGATGCCGCTTTACGCCCAGTTGTTCGGTCTACGCCGCAGAAGCACTAAAGAAATATGGCCTGTTCAAAGGCGGCTGGATGGCCCTGCGCCGTATTTCCAGCTGTCACCCCTGGGGCCGTCATGGTCACGACCCGGTGAAATAAAGTGTAAGTCCTAAAACAGCAAGCGTAAGCCCGTAAATCCTGAGCCTAAAGGAATTGGGGGTATCAATATACGTGCACCCGTCCAGACGGAAAAATCGGTTTTATTTTTTAGTCGGATGAATGGTATAAACGGAATCGTCATTATCATCTTGTTTCTCTTCCCCCTTTTCGTATTTGTACTTACTCATCTCCGTTAGTTTACTGATGATATCCTTTACTTCGGAAAGATTATAGAATTTATAAATTTCAGGGACCGATCCGGCATCAAAAGCGGCGGGGATGGGTATATAGGGTCCGAAGATTTTAGCTGTAGTAAACCGGGTTATTTTTTCCATATTCCCCGGAACGATAAAATAATTTTTTGCCGCGGCGGATATATTGGCTCCTTTTACTAGTTTATTGAGGCTATCCAGCTGGTATTTAAGCTGTTCCTGCGTTACGCGGGTTTGCTGGGTAACCCCGGTATGTTGCATACTGCCCACTATCGTATCTGACTTCAGGTTGGCCAGCCAGTACCCGTCTTCATTGGCTTCCAGTGTATACTTGCCGCGGGGGCCGGTTATATTCAGAATCACCGGACCGGAGCTGTTAAAGTCTAATTCCTTTTCAACCTGCGTGGTTCCATCCTGCACGGTTATGTTTTTCTGGGATTCATCCACTTCGATCCTGCTGTCGGCATA
>DHWT01000242.1 GCA_002413325.1 Chitinophagaceae bacterium UBA5175
GCGCCGCCCTGTATGGCGGCTTCGAGGATCGTAGGGCCTTCTAACGGAATTTCATAATCTGTTGACAGGCCATCCAGGCGGATCGTAACCAGGCTTTTTTCCTTTGAAGTTTCTTTTTTTACGTTACTTGTTTTGTCAGGAACCAAACCGGATTGCCCCGGATCGGAAAACAATTCGAAATGAATTTTTTTCTCCTGCACTTTTTGTGCGAGCAGCCAGTCACGCACTTCAAATATCATCGGGGCCGGTCCGCATAATAAATATTCCTGGTCCGGAGCCATCGGAACAATCTGTTTAAAGATCAACTCACATTTTCCGGCATTTATGCGTCCTTCAAAAACCGGCGCATCCATTTTTTCGCGACTGAAAACGGGTATGAGCTGGAACCGTTCCGGGTAGCTGTTTTTCAGGGCCATGAGTACTTCCCTGAATATGACAGAGCTGTGGTCGCGGTTCCCATAGACCAGGGTGAAACGACTGAGCGGTTCTTCCTTTAATACCGTTTTCAGGATTGAGATCACGGGTGTGATCCCGCTGCCGGCAGCGAAAGCCACATAGTGTTTTTTATTCGAGGGTTGCAGGGAAAGAATAAAATTCCCGGTGGGGGACAGCACGTCCAGTACCTGCGCCGGTTTAAAAAACGCATGGGCATGGGAGGAAAATTTCCCCGATTCCATTTTTTTTATGGCTACACGCAGTTCATTTTCGAGCGGACTGCTGCAAATGGAATAGGACCGCCTGATCTCCTCGCCGCCGACGATGGACCGGATGGTAATATTCTGACCTGCCCTGAACCGGAATTCATCTTTCCATTCATCGGGGATATGAAAGGAAACCGATATGCAATCCCCGGTTTCATTGCGTATATCCGATATCGTCAGGGGATGGAAATGTTTTGCCACAGTTATTTTTTTAGTCCTTCAATCAGGTATTTTACCATATTATTTTCCAAAACGTCCGGCGCGATGGTTTTCCTGGAACGGTGCCAGGATTCAATGCCGCTGATCGCGGAGAGCAGGGTGAGTACCGCCACATAGGGTTCGATGGATTTCATTTCGCCGCGTTCAATGCCGCGGGCGATCATTTCAGACAAGCTCCGGCGGTAATTTCTGCGCTGGTTCAGGAAGTTCGATAAATAAGGCTCTGGTAAATGTCTCCATTCATGGTCGGAAATGTAAACGAATTCATACTGGTCCATCATCATCCGGATATGAAAGCGGATGATGAGTTCCAGTTTTTTCAGGGCGGGCTCCGGGCTGGCCTGCACGGCCTCCAGGTGCGAGAGGAAATCATTGGCCACTTTAAAACAGATGGCCTGCAGGATTTCAGATTTAGACTGGATATGGTTGTAGAGACTGGCCGCTTCCACCCCTACATGTTCGGCCAGGTCGCGCATGGAAGCCGCTCCAAACCCTTTTTCCCTGAAAAGTTTGGATGCTTTCTCAATGATCACGTCTTTTTTACTGCTGTTTTTCCTGCTCCGGATCTTTGCCATGATGACAACAAAGATAAAACGAACGTTTGTTAGTTAAATTCGTTTTCATGCTGCAGGCAAAATCCTGTAGGTTTGCAACGTTTTACCGGTCCCCGGTTATTTTTTTATCTATTTTATATTATGTCACTGATTTGTGTTGGCAGTATGGCCTATGATGCCATCGAAACGCCTTTTGGAAAGAGAGAAAAGATCGTGGGCGGCTCAGCCGTATACGTTGCCTATGCCGCTTCGAATTTCATAAAGCCCGTCAACCTGGTCTCCATTATCGGGAACGATTTTGAAGAGTCGGAAATAAAGGCGCTGGAATCAAAAGGAATCTCGTTTGAAGGCGTGGAAAGAATTAAAGATAAAAAATCCTTTTTCTGGAGCGGCCGTTACCACCTGGATATGAATACACGGGATACCCTGGTAACCGACCTTAATGTATTGGCTGATTTTAATCCGGTGATCCCGGAAAATTTCCAGGATTCTGACTTCCTGATGCTCGGGAACCTCCATCCGGCCACGCAGATCAGCGTGATCGGCCAGATGATAAACCGGCCCCGGCTGATTGCTATGGATTCCATGAATTACTGGATCAGCAGCGCGTTGGGTGACCTGAAGAGAGTACTCACGATGGTGGATGTGCTGATGGTAAATGATGCCGAAGCGCGGGAACTAACCGGGGAATATTCCCTGGTGAAAGCAGCCAGGAAGATCCTCGAACTCGGTCCAAAATTCCTGATCATTAAAAAAGGGGAACACGGGGCCTTATTGTTTCATGGTTATGATGTGTTCTTTGCCCCCGCCCTGCCACTGGAAGATGTATTCGATCCCACCGGTGCGGGCGACACGTTTGCAGGCGGATTCATGGGACACCTGGCGCGCACGCAGGACATTTCATTTGAAAATATGAAAACGGCCGTTATCGTTGGCTCGGCCATGGCTTCTTTCTGTGTGGAGAAATTTGGTCCCGAACGCCTGAAAGAAATCAGTAAAGGTGAAATCGACGACCGCATCCGGCAGTTTATTGATCTCGTGAATTTTGATATTGCATTGGTTTAAGCTTCATGCTGAAAACGGAATGGCGTTTTATTGCCGGAAGTATTAATCATTTACGATTCCGCTCCTATATTCTTCTGTCAACGACCTGCCAATACACAAACCAGTTTCTTTTTTTTAACCGTTCCATCCGGTAAAAACAATTCAGCAACAATGATATAATGCCCCTTGGGCAGCAGGTTCTGCTGGTCATCGAGCCCCTCCCAGCGGAAACTCCCGCCGGTTCCCCATAGAATATTGTTCACCAGTTTCCGGACCATTCTTCCATAGATATCATATATCGAAATACTGCCTATAAATCCCGCTGCAGGTAAATGATACTGTATAAAACAGAAGTCCCGGTATCCGTCCATATCCGGCGAAAATACTTTCGGTTCAACCGAAATGAAATCAGTGCCTGCAGGATCCGCTGAGGATTCTGAATTTTTATAACCCGGTGTTCCGAATCCGGCTGTTTCGGCTGCGGAAGTCCAGTTGGATGCAAGGGAAGTGGGAAGGTCGCTGCGGATCCTTTCCAGTGAAACACCGCTTTCACCGGAGAGCAGGGGTGAATGCCAGTGATGATCATATGCGAGTTCATCCAACAATTCCCCCGACGCATTCAGCAATACAACGTTTCCCTGGTCGTCGGGCAGGGAAGGCAGGGCGGAAAGTGAAAGGATACGGTCCGCACCGGCCATGGGATAATGCTGCAGCACCCAGTCCGCATTTTCCGTCAGCAGCAGATATTCTCCCGGGAAAAAAGCAAGGTCATCAGTAGCCAGGCGCACCGGATCTTTCAGATGTCCATTGATATCTCTTCCGGCCAGGAATAAATCGTCGCAATGGATGATGTGCGGGCCCCGGTTAAACAATTCCAGGTAATCGTATCCATAGGGCGGCGGGTTGAAAAGGATTTCATTAAAAATAATATCGCCGCTTTTTGATTTTTGGGGAAGGCCTGCTTTACAGCCGTTGCGTATGCTGGTCTCCTGGCCGCTGCAATCCAGGATCTGCTGTACAGATACTGTATAGATTTTTCCCGGCACCATTGGTTTTTGCAAACGGATTCCGACCCGGTCAAATAAGGGTGGCAGGGCCATTGCGGAATCGGGTGAACCGATGCCCTCCGAAACCTGGTAGTCAGAAAGAGAAGACGCTGAAAGGCTGTCGACCGGCTCATCAAATAATAAGATCAGGTCCAGGGAGTCGGGAGCGATGGCCCGGAGCAGGGATGGCGCCTGTCCATCGGGGTGCTGCCCGGCAACGGAATTTTTTTTACCCGGCGTTCCGCCTGCAGCCGATACACTGGCGGTCCAGTTTTCCCTGCCTGTGCAGGGACTGGAAAGGTCTGCCATCTCCAGGCTCCAGCCACCCCGGGCTTTTAATTCATTTTCATACCAGGTCTGGTTATAATGAATGGCATGTATCACGGAACCTGTCTCCGTGCTAAGGATGATATAACCGGATTCATTATTCAAAGAAGGAAATCCGCTCAGGCCCAGGCTGGGGCCGAACAGGCTGTAGGCTGCGGCGGACGACACACTACAAAGAATCAGGAAACTATCTGCCTTCAGCAGGTAATCCGTTTTAATCGTTGCTGAACTGCTGCCATTACTGATCTTCCAGTGGCGCAGGTTATAATCGTGGGCAGAATGATTCTGCAGTTCGATAAATGAACTTTCGGGCAGTCCGACGGCAGGCGCCGGATCCGGCAGGCATTCCGTGATCAGGACATCGTAGCGGGACTGGGCCGTTGAAAACAGCGGCACCAGCATGCAGGCAAAACAAAAAGCCAACGCCTGTATAAGGTTCATATAAAGCGTGAAAACTAAAGAGGGTAATGCCGGCCGCCGCATAAAAAATCAGTTTCATAAAAATAATTTGGTTTAAAAAAAAGGGTAGGTTATTTTTACGCCTCAAATGAACGTGATTTCAACCTATACAAAGAAGAGCACCAAGAAGCCCTGTAACCGGGGAGGTGCCTGAATTTTGTATATTCAAAATAGTAGAGCCTTCCCCGAATCGGGAAGGCTTTTTGTTTTTTAATAATTCAAAACCGAAAAAAAATGAAAGTTGCTGTTGTCGGTGCCACCGGTCTGGTGGGTACCAAAATGCTGGAAGTATTGGCTGAGAGAAATTTCCCTGTTACCGAACTCATTCCGGTGGCTTCTGAGAAGTCCGTCGGCAAAAAACTGCTTTTTAAAAACAGGGAATGGTCTGTGGTGAGTGCGGCAGATGCTATTAAAGCAAAACCGGCCATTGCGATATTTTCTGCGGGGGGCGGCACTTCCCTGGAATGGGCGCCGAAATTTGCCGCGGCAGGCATTACGGTGATCGACAATTCCTCGGCCTGGAGAATGGATCCCACCAAAAAACTGGTCGTACCCGAACTCAATGCCGATGCATTGACCAAAGAAGATAAAATCATTGCCAACCCCAACTGCTCCACCATTCAGATGGTTGTGGCCCTGAACCCGCTTCATTTGAAATATCATATCAAAAGGATCGTGGTGAGCACTTACCAGAGTGTAACCGGCACCGGCGTGAAAGCGGTGAACCAGCTCATGAACGAACGCAAGGGCGTACAGGGGGAAATGGCTTATAAATATCCAATTGACCTCAACGTGATACCACAGATCGATGTGTTCCTGGACAACGGTTATACCAAAGAAGAAATGAAGATGGTGAATGAAACCAAAAAGATCATGCGCGACGATTCCATCCGGGTAACCGCTACAACGGTGCGTATACCGGTCGTGGGCGGACATAGCGAGGCGGTGAATGTGGAATTTGAAAAAGACTTTGACCTGGCGGAAGTGAAATCACTTCTGGAAAAAGCACCGGGTGTCATAGTGGTCGACAATCCCGCCAAACATGAATATCCCATGCCGAAAGATGCTCATAACCGGGACGAAGTTTTTGTTGGAAGGATCCGGCGCGACGAAACCCAGCCGAATACGCTGAACATGTGGATCGTAAGCGATAACCTGCGCAAGGGGGCGGCTACAAATGCGGTTCAGATTGCGGAATACCTGGTTGGTAAAGGGTTGGTTTAGTTATGAGTGATGAATTATGAGTTATGAGTTATGAATGAGGGGCTATGAGTGATGAAATTTGTATCATTAATTGTTACTGTTTTAGGATTTTACCCCAACTCATAACTCATAACTCATAA
>DHWT01000093.1 GCA_002413325.1 Chitinophagaceae bacterium UBA5175
AACCACGATGGCTGGCTGGATATATATGTGTGCAATTCGGGTCATATGAGTACGGGCCACCGGAAGAACCAGTTATATGTCAATAACCATGACCTGACATTCACAGAGTCTGCCGCCAAATACGGACTGGATATATCGGCTTATACCACCCAGGTTTCTTTTTTTGACTACGATCATGACGGGGACCTGGATTGTTTCATGATCGATAACAGTCCCATACCCGTTAATACGCTGAATAATTCAAACAGGCGCGATTTGCCGGATCAGGACTGGCCGGTGGAAAATTTTTTAAAAGGCGGCGGGGATCACTTGTACAGGAATGATAACGGGCATTTTACCGAAGTGACCAAGGCGGCGGGCATCCATGGCAGCCTGATCAGCTTTGGACTGGGTGTTTCAGTGGGGGATATTAATGGGGACGGTTACCCGGATGTTTTTGTTTCAAACGACTCCTACGAGCGGGATTATTTATATATCAACCAGCGCGACGGAACTTTTAAGGATGAAATGGAAGACTGGTTTGGCCATACCAGCTTTTCTTCGATGGGAGCTGATATTGCTGATATCAATAACGACGGATATCCGGAGATCTTTACCACCGATATGCTTCCGGAAGATGATTACCGTTTAAAAACCCTGGGCGCTTTTGATAATATTGATTTGTATAATGCCAAATTCAAGGCCGGGTTCTATCATCAGTACGTAAAGAACTGCCTGCAGCTGAATAACCGGAACGGAAAATTCCTGGATATCGCTAATTATGCCGGTGTTTCCGCCACCGACTGGAGCTGGGGCGCACTGATGTTTGATATGGATAATGACGGCTATAACGATATCTATGTTTGTAACGGGATCAATAAGGATGTGACGAACCTGGATTTCATGGATTTCTTTGCCAACGACGTTTTGCAAAAAATGGTGCTGAGTGGAAAGAAGGAAGCATCGGATGAAATTCTGAAACATGTACCCATTCACCCCATGCTGCATAAGGCATACCGGAACCTGGGAAACCTGTCGTTTTCAGATGTGGGACAGGCCTGGGGGTTTACACAGGCTTCTTTTGCCAACGGGGCCGCATACGCCGACCTGGATAATGACGGAGACATGGACCTGATCATTAACAATGAAAACGGACCGGCATTTATTTATAAGAATAACGCAAGGGAATTCAATAAGAATAATTATATCGCCGTCCGTTTGCAGGGAACCGGCGACAATACATTTGCGATCGGGAGCAAAATCAAAATCTTCCAGGGATCCCGGGTCTTTTACCGCGAACTGTTTCCCAGCCGCGGCTTCCAGTCCTCCGTGGATTATAAACAGATTTTCGGTCTGGGGAAAATAACGCAGGTGGATTCGATGGTCATCACCTGGCCTGATGGCAGCACGGTCCGGTATGATCATCCGGCAATCAATAAAGAATATACCATTTCAGAAACCGCACAACCCGCGGCGCCACCCGAACCGTACATGAAAAAAACGGATTCTGTTTTGTTCAGTCTCGTTAAATCCCATTTCGATAAACACGAGGAAGATAATAATATCGATTTCTATTATGAGCACAATGTGCCCAAAATGCTGTCCCGCGAAGGGCCAAAAGCCGCTGTCGGCGATGTAAACGGCGATGGTCTCGATGACGTCTATATCGGGGGAACATCGGTGCATGAGGGCCAGTTGTACCTGCAGACCCCGGACGGGCATTTTGAGAAAAAAGACGAACCCGGGTTTACCCCGTTCATGGATTTCGAAGATGAAGCCGTTTTGTTTTTTGATGCGGATCATGATGGTGACCTGGACCTGTTTATCGGTCCGGGGGGAAATAATAACCAGCCTTTATCCAGGCAAATGCAAAACCGGTTATACAAAAATGACGGACATGGTAATTTCACCATCGATGCCGGAGCATTCGGGAATAATCTGAATGGCGTGAATACCGCCGTTGCCATTGCGTATGATTTTAACCATGATGGTGCGCCCGATCTGTTCGTGGGGGGAAGAAGTGTACCCAGGCAGTATGGAAGCTCTCCGTCGAGTTACCTCTATGTGAACGACGGCAAGGGACATTTTACAGATATCGCCGCCACAAAAAATCCCGACATATCCAATATGGGTATGGTTACCGGCGCCTGCTGGACAAATATAAGCGGGGGCCCTGATAAGGACCTGGTCATTACCGGTGAATGGATGTCACCCCGTATTTTCAGTTTTAAAAAGGATCATTTTGTGGAATTGCCTACCAACCTGTCCGGCTTATACGGATGGTGGGAACAGGTGGCTGCGACCGACGTGAACGGGGATGGGAAAATGGATCTGATCCTGGGCAATATCGGCGAAAACTTTTACCTGCGGCCCGATTCGGCCCGGCCCGTCAAACTCTGGATCAACGATTATGACCAGAATGGTAACATGGACAATATGCTCAGCAAAACGGTGGACGGGAAAGATGTGCCGGTATTTTTGAAACATGACCTGGAGTTTCAGATGCCCATACTGAAAAAGCAAAATTTGAAACACGGGGATTTTGCAAAGAAAACCATCCAGGAGCTGGTTCCGGAAGAATTATTAAAAACGTCCCTCGTTAAAAAATTTAATTATTGTCCGTCTGTTGTGGCGATCAACCAGGGTAACGGTCAGTTTATCATCCGTAAATTACCTGTCATGGTACAGCTTTCTTCCGTGAATGCGATCCAATGCACGGATCTGAACGGGGACGGGTATCCGGATCTGATCCTGGGTGGGAATGAATTTGGATTCCTCCCTCAATTTGGCCGGCTGGACGGGAGTTTTGGAGACGTGCTACTGAACGATGGCAAAGGTAATTTTAGTTTCATGGAGAACGCCCGTTCCGGGTTAAACCTGCAGGGCCAGGTGCGGGACATCGGCCTGATCAAGGGGCAGAAAAAGACCCGCGTATTGTTTCTGATCAATGATGAATACCCGGTCCTTTATGAGACCGGAAGTAAAAAGTAAAATGATAAAGAGACGGAATTTTAAATTTTTTATGAAGAAGCGGTTGGTGTTTCGCATTGTTTTTCTTCTGATCCCGGGCTGGCTGGTTTTCCTGTCCGGTTGCAAACAGGCTGCCGAGAAACCGCAGCAACCGGTATTATTCCAGGCTCTGGAGGCCCCGCGCACCGGTTTGGACTTCACCAATAAGCTGACGCCCACACAGGATTTCAATGTATTTAAATACATGTATTTCTATAACGGAGGCGGAGTCGGGGCTGCAGATTTTAACAATGATGGGAAAATGGATATTTTCTTTGCAGCCAACCAGGTTCCCAACAGGCTCTACCTCAATACCGGGGATCTTCATTTCAAAGATGTTACGGCAGAAGCACAGATCCCGGTTGATGGTGCCTGGTCTACCGGCGTCTCCATCGTGGATATCAATAATGACGGGCTCCTGGATATCTATATTTGCCGGGTCGGAAATCATGAAACACTGCACAGCCACAACCAGCTGCTGATTTGCCAGGGCATAGATAAAAGCGGCGTTCCAATTTATAAGGACGAAGCAAAGGAATACGGCCTTGATTTTTCCGGCTTCAGTACCCAGGCTGTTTTTTTTGATTATGACGGGGACGGGGACCTGGATATGTACCTGCTGAATCACTCGATTCACCAGAATGGAACATTCGGACCCCGTAAGGACCGTCTGGCTGTCAGCAATCCTTTGTCCGGCGACCGCCTGTACCGGAATGACGGTAATAAAAAGTTTACAGAAGTTACCAAAGAAGCCGGCATTTACAGTTCCGTGATCGGCTATGGGCTGGGTATCAGCGCAGCAGATATTGACCTGGACGGGTATCCGGATCTTTATATCGGGAATGATTTTCACGAAAATGATTACCTGTACATTAATCAGCACAACGGAACGTTCCGTGAAGAACTGAATGACCACATGATGCATACCAGCCAGTTTACCATGGGCGTGGATGTGGCAGATATCAACAATGATGCATTTCCTGAAATCATAAGCATGGACATGCTTCCTTCCGATCCCTATATACTCAAAAGATCGGAGGGGGAAGACAGTTATGAAACGTTTTTTACCAAGATCGGTTATGGGTATAATTATCAGTATACCCGGAATAATCTGCAGCTCAACCGCCGTAATGGTCATTTCAGCGAGATCGGTTTGTATTCGGGTATATATGCTTCCGACTGGTCCTGGTCTCCCCTTTTCTTTGATTTTGACAATGACGGTAACAAAGACCTTTTTATATCTAACGGCATTCCCAAGAGGCTGAATGATATTGACTATATCAATTTCATTTCAAACGTGGACCTGCAGGAGAAGATGAGATCCACCGGACTGGATGAGAAGGACATCAGCCTGATTGACCGGTTTCCGCAGATCAAGATCCCCAACCGGTTTTTTAAAAACGGTCCCGAGCTGAGGTTTACCGATATCAGTGCAGAAATCAAAAACGACCGGAACACCTATTCCAACGGTGCCGTATATGCGGATTTTGATAACGACGGGGACCTTGATGTGCTGGTGAATAATATCGAAGACCCGGCCCTGCTCTATGAAAATAAAAGCAACGACAAACGGGACAAAGCCTTTGTTGAGATTAAACTGAAGGGCCCTGAAAAAAATATCAATGCGCTGGGCGCAAAAATCATACTGTATGCGAATGGCGGAATCCGGACCTATGAAAAATTCCCGGTCCGGGGATTTCTTTCCAGTATGGAGGGCCCGGTGCATATCGGCCTGGATAAAACATCAGTTGATTCGGCATTTCTCATCTGGCCCGATAACTCATACCAGCCCATTCATCTGAGTCCCCTGAACTCAGTGATCCGCTTCAGTTATCAGAAGGGACTTCCGGCATATGATTATGCAGGACTGAAAAATCACTGGAAGAATCCGACGAGGCCCGTTGAGGATATTACGGCAAAAACCAATATCCTGTATAAGCACCAGGAGAATAGTTTTCATGAATTTGAACGTGAGCCGCTGATCCCTCATATGCTGTCCACCGAAGGCCCGGCCCTTACCGTGGCGGATTTCAATCATGACGGACTGGAGGATGTTTTTATCGGGTCTTCCCGGGGAGGGAAAAGTGCCGTTTATCTTCAGCAGAAATCCGGAAAGTTTATAAAAACCACTCAGCCTGGACTGGACTCGGATTCCAACTTTGAGTATGTTGCATCCTGTGTGGCGGATATCAATAACGATGGCTTTCCGGATCTGGTGGTTGCCAACGGCGGTAATGAGTTTTATGGTAATGATGAACAGCTCAGGCCCAGGGTATACCTGAATGACGGCAGGGGAAATTTTTCGCGCGACCCAACCGCATTTGAAAAACTTTATATAAACGCCTCTGCTATTATTTCCGGGGATTTTAACGGGGACGGATACCCGGACTTATTTATCGGGGGAAGATCCGTTCCCTTCAATTACGGGCAGATTCCCAGGTCATACCTGTTAATGAATAATGGCAGGGGGCAGTTTACAGATGTAACGGACCAGGTGGCGCCCGGCCTTTCCCAAATTGGATTGATCACCTGCGCGATTTGGTTCGACATCGATCAGGACGGACAGCAGGATTTAATTGTATCCCTGGAATGGGGCGGTATCATCGCATTCATCAATCATAAGGGTCATTTTGAAAAAAAGGAACTGACGGATAAGAAAGGATGGTGGAATTTTATCTTACCGGTTGACCTGGATCATGACGGGAAACCCGACCTCGTCGCCGGCAACCTCGGCCTGAACAGCCGCCTGAAAGCAACGGAAGCTGAACCCGTCCGCCTGTATTATTATGATTTCGACGGTAACGGTAAAAATGACCAGATCTTATCCTATTACCTGGACGGACGGGAATTGCCGTTTGCAAACAAGGAAGAGCTGGAAAAACAGATGCCCGGTTTGAAGAAGAAGTTTTTATATGCAGAGGATTTTGCAAAGGCCGCTTTTACGGATATTTTTCCCAGGGAGGATCTGGATAAAGCCCGTGTGTTCACAGCCAATTATTTTTCCAATGCGGTATTGATGAACCGGGGCCATTTAACATTCGACGTGGTAGCCATGCCCTGGAAAGCCCAGTTATCTTCTTTTCGTGATGCGGTGGTGGTGGATGCAAACCGGGACAGCCTGCCGGATATTTTGCTCGGAGGCAATTATTATGAAAATAATATCCAGATGGGAAGGTACGATGCAGATTATACCACCCTGCTCATCAACAAAGGCCATGGGACTTTCAGTACAGAAAGTCTGAATGGCACCCAGATCCCGGGCCAGGTGAGGCATATCCGGAAATTGAATATTGGGGGAAAAGAGGCGTTTATCCTGGCCAGGAACAACGACAGTACCGTGGTGATCCAATTCAAAAATAAGTAAGCGGGTTTTATCTGGAATCCCTAACCTCAAAATAAGCAATCCCATGGCCGGGCAATCCACCTGCCGTAATGCCCTGTATAACGACGGCAAATTTTCCTTTCAGATCTGAAGTATAAAAAGTCAGCCGGGCATTTCCATCGGGTCCGGTGGAAACATGCGGCGCCCAGTATAATACATTTCTGAAATCGGGCATATGGCTCTCCTGTTCTTCCCTGGATTCAT
>DHWT01000078.1:0-8895 GCA_002413325.1 Chitinophagaceae bacterium UBA5175
CAAGTAGTCTTTGTAAAATTAATTTTTCACATAAAAACGATGTATGGCTGCCAAAAATGAGTATAAATTCTTTGAAGCGGTTGAGAAAAGTTTCGACAAAGCAACGCCTTTTACCAGCTGGGATCCAGGTATCCTGGAGCAGATCAAACAATGCAATGCGGTGTATCGTATGTTCTTCCCCGTTAAAATCGGGGATAAGATTGAGGTGATCAAAGCATATCGCGTGCAACATTCCCATCATAAAACGCCCTGTAAAGGGGGGATCCGGTTTTCACTTTCCGTAAACCTTGATGAGGTAATGGCCCTTGCGGCCCTGATGACCTACAAATGCGCTATTGTGAATGTGCCATTCGGTGGGGCGAAGGGTGGTATTGCCATTGATCCCAAAAAATATTCGGCCTATGACCTGGAAAAGATCACACGCCGTTATACTTCAGAACTCATCAAAAAGAATTTTATCGGACCGGGTACCGATGTGCCTGCACCGGATTATGGAACCGGTGAACGGGAAATGTCGTGGATCCTGGACACTTATATGAGCATGCGGCCCGGTGAAATTGATGCCCTGGGCTGCGTGACCGGTAAACCGATAACCCAGGGAGGGGTCCGGGGCAGGAGGGAAGCCACGGGGCTGGGTGTTTATTTTGGAGTCAGAGAAGTATGTATGATGCAGGATGTGATGGATCGGCTGGGGTTACAAACCGGGGTGGAGGGCAAACGGGTTGTGGTCCAGGGGCTGGGAAATGTTGGGTACCACGTAGCAAAATTTTTCAGGGAAGGTGGTGCCAGAGTGATCGCCCTGGCGGAATTTGAGGGTGCCATCATGAATCCCGACGGTCTGAATGAGGAAGAAGTTTTTCAACACCGCAGGAAAACCGGTTCTATTTTAAATTTCCCCGGGGCCGTGAATATTGAAAAATCCACAGATGCCCTGGAACTGGATTGCGATATCCTGATTCCGGCGGCACTGGAAAATGTGATTGATGGTGAAAATGCACCGCGGATAAAGGCAAAAATCATTGGCGAAGCAGCAAACGGTCCGCTGACCCCTGACGCTGATGAAGTGTTTATCCGGAAGGGTGTGCTCGTGATACCGGATATGTACCTGAATGCGGGCGGCGTTACGGTTTCTTATTTTGAATGGCTGAAGAACCTCAGCCATGTCCGTTATGGCCGCCTGGAAAAAAGGTTCACCGAAAATCTGAACTCCCATATACTTGGACAGCTGGAAGAGCTCACCGAAAAAAAAGTTCGTTCCAATGAACGGGATTTCATCATGCATGGTCCTGATGAAGCCGACCTGGTGAACAGTGGCCTGGAAGAAACGATGATCAGTGCCACCCATGAAATCATGAATTGCTGGAAGGGCAACCCGGATATCCCCGATATGCGCACGGCTGCTTATGTGGTGGCCATTAATAAAGTGGGGACTTCGTATGCTGAATTAGGTATTTTCCCTTAGAAAGCTAACGCCTAAAGCCGGAAATATTTAGATAATGAAATAAATTCAATGAGCGCCCATGGGCGCTCATTTTTTATGGGGAATTCTTGTCAATATTTCAATGGCAGAAAGCTTTTAAAACTTCAGGCCTATTCATCATATGTTGGCAACACGTTCATCTCTTCAAAATCGATAAACGCTTTTTTATACGCATGACATTGCTGCCCGTTGGTGATCACCAGGTATTTGACCGGGATAGCGAGGTTGTAATGGAGCGCCTGCCATAACACGGTTTTATCGAGTGGTTTATTCATGGCCTTACACTCGATCATCATCCAGGGTTTGGCGGCTTTGTCGTATACCAGGATGTCAAAGCGTTTATTCACCTCGCCGAGTTTCATCTTTTTCTCAACGGCAATATAACTGGACGGGTATTTTTTTACCTGGAGCAGATATTGTGCGAAGTTCTGCCGCACCCATTCTTCTTCTGTCAGTCGCACCCATTGTTTTCTTTGCTCATCAAAAATGAATTCCTTTCCGGATTCCTCTTCTTTGATCTTGAAAGCATAACGAGGGTAATAGATTTTAATCATACCTCAACTATTTGCTAAATTACATCATGTTGTTCGGCGAAATGATTTATTAGTATGAATCCAGGAATGAATTTATGAAAACTAAAGAAGAAATTGTCAGTAACTGGCTTCCCCGCTATACGGGGGAGCAACTGGAGCATTTTGGCTCCTATATCCTGCTCACGAATTTTTCCCATTATGTACATTTGTTTGCAGACATGCACCAGGTGAAAATGGTCGGGGAAGACAGGCCCATGCAATGTGCAACTTCGGGAGATATCAGTATTATTAATTTCGGAATGGGTAGTCCTACAGCAGCAACCATCATGGACCTGCTGAGTGCCATTTCACCCAAAGCCGTTCTGTTCCTGGGCAAATGCGGCGGATTAAAGAAAAGAAATAAACTGGGCGACCTGGTTCTGCCGATTGCAGCCATACGGGGTGAAGGTACGTCGAATGATTATTTTCCTCCGGAAGTGCCTGCCCTGCCTGCATTCGCGTTGCAGAAGGCGATCTCCACCACCATTCGCGAATTTGGCGTGGACTACTGGACGGGCACTGTATACACCACCAACCGGAGGGTCTGGGAACATGATGAGGCATTTAAAGAATACCTGCAAAAGATCAGGGCCTACGCAATAGATATGGAAACGGCCACCATCTTTTCTGTTGGCTTTTATAATAAGATCCCAACCGGCGCTTTATTGCTGGTAAGCGACCAGCCCATGATTCCCGAAGGCGTGAAGACGATCGAAAGCGATCAGCGCGTAACCGGCGAATATGTGAACACCCATTTGAAAATTGGCATTGATTCGCTTAAACAACTGATTAACGGGGGACTAACCGTCAGGCATCTGCGCTTTTAATTATTTTCTTGCATCCACTGATTCAAATAAGAAATCTGACAGTTGATTTTCCGGGAACGGGATCCGCTGCGCCTGCTTTGCAGGATTTTTCAATGGAATTATA
Source organism: Chitinophagaceae bacterium UBA5175 (assembly GCA_002413325.1). Taxonomy (GTDB): domain Bacteria; phylum Bacteroidota; class Bacteroidia; order Chitinophagales; family Chitinophagaceae; genus Puia. The sequence continues at coordinate 2,983 of DHWT01000078.1, forward strand.
CCGTGGGGAAATGCTGGCCGTTGTTGGTGAGTCCGGTTCCGGTAAATCCGTCATGTCCCTTACTCTTATGAATTTATTAAGCAGGTCCGCCCGCATCGTGCAGGGGTCCGTCATGTTTTCCCCGGACGGAAAGGAGCCGGTAAACCTGCTGGCCCTGCCGGAGAAAAAATTCCGCACTTACCGGGGAAACCGGCTGGCCATGATTTTCCAGGAGCCCATGACTTCGCTGAACCCCGTCATGACCTGTGGCGCACAACTGAGCGAACCTCTGATGTTGCACAAAAAATTAAACCGCCGCCAGGCCGGGAAAGAGGCGTTGTCATTATTCTCGAAAGTACAGCTGGCGGATCCGGAGCGGGTGTATAAAAAATATCCGCACCAGTTAAGCGGGGGACAAAGGCAACGGGTTCTGATTGCCATGGCGATCAGTTGCAATCCTTCTCTTTTGATCTGTGATGAGCCCACAACCGCGCTGGACGTAAGGGTTCAAAAAATGATCCTGGAACTTCTGAAAGATCTCCGCAAGTCAGAAAACATGGGTATGATTTTTATTACCCACGACCTGGGACTGGTCGCTGATATGGCCGACCGGGCCCTGGTTATGTTCCGCGGCCGGGTAGTGGAATCCGGTCCGGTGAAGGAATTGTTTACTCAACCACAACACCCTTATACCCGCGGACTGCTGATGTGCCGTCCGGCATTACATGCTAAAGGGGAACGGCTTCCTGTGGTTTCGGATTTCCTGGATGAATTCAGCGGATTATCTGCCGAAATAAAATCGAAACCGGAAATCATAGAAAAAAAGCAGGATGTAAAACTGAATCATCATCATCCCGTGGCCGGGCGCGAAATATTGCTCCGGGTGCAGGATCTCCGTGTCAGGTACTCTTCAGGCGGGAACTGGCTGGGCCGTGAGAGGCAGGTGGTGGATGCGATTCGGGATATTCATTTTGAAGTGTACCGCGGGGAGACGCTGGGCCTGGTAGGTGAATCGGGTTCCGGTAAAACAACCCTGGGTCGTGCGCTCCTGGGTTTAAATAAGCCGGTTCAGGGTTCCATTTCTTACGGGGGTGTTGAGTTGCTGTCCATGCGTAAACCGGCACTCATGGCATTCAGGAGAAATATCCAGATCGTATTTCAGGATCCTTATTCTTCCCTGAATCCGCGGCTCATGGTAGGTCCGGCTATAGCAGAACCTATCCGGGTGCATGAATCCATGGGCCGTGTGGAAAGAAAAGAACGCGTATTGGAATTGTTGCGGCAGGTGGACCTGCGGCCTGAACATTATAACCGCTACCCGTTTGCTTTTTCCGGAGGGCAGAGGCAAAGGATTGTCATTGCCCGGGCGCTGGCTCTGAATCCCGGGTTTGTTGTTTTTGACGAATCCGTTTCTGCACTGGACGTGAGCGTACAGGCACAGGTATTAAACCTGATCAATGATCTGAAAGAAAATCTGGGATTTACCGCGGTATTTATCTCTCACGATTTATCTGTGATCCGTTACCTCTGCGACCGGGTGATGGTCATGGAAAAAGGCCGGATTGTGGAGCGCGGTGATGCAGAAACTGTGTACCGGAATCCGCAAACAGCCTATACCCGGTCCCTGATTGAAGCCATACCTGGTAATTTGCTCGTTAAAAATGGCTAAAAAATTGTTTTTTCCTGTAGTGGTTGTAATTTCAATTCAATATTGAAAATTGATTTTTCTTTACTACCTTCGCACGCTTGTAAAATCATGCCGTAACATGACCGAATCGGGTGCCGTAAGACCTGGTTTGACAGACCAGTTATACGTTGCTTCATTCGACTCATGTACCGGGAACTATTTAAAATTTCTTACTGAATGAAGCTTTCCCAGTTCAAATTCGACCTGCCCCTTAATCTGATTGCCCAGCATCCTGCCAAAAGAAGAGAAGACAGCCGAATGATGGTTGTTCACCGTAAAACCGGACAAATCGAAAACAAACATTTCAGGGATGTGATGGAGTATTTCGATGATAAGGATGTTTTTGTTGTAAATAATACCAAGGTATTTCCCGCAAGAATGTATGGCCGCAAGGAAAAAACCGGCGCCAAGATTGAAGTCTTCCTGCTGCGCGAACTCAACAAACCGAACCGGCTTTGGGATGTGATTGTAGACCCGGCCCGGAAAATCCGGGTAGGTAATAAATTATATTTTGGTGATAACGATGAACTGGTTGCTGAAGTAATTGATAATACAACCAGCCGCGGCCGGACCATTCGTTTTTTGTGGGACGGGACGGACGATGAATTCCGACAGGTGCTTGAAATACTGGGTGAAACGCCGCTCCCAAAATATATCAAGCGCAAACCGGATGAAGAGGACAAGGAAAGGTATCAGACGGTTTATGCAAAACATGAAGGCGCGGTTGCAGCTCCCACTGCAGGGTTGCATTTCAGTAAAGAACTCATTAAAAGGCTGGAAATAAAAGGGATTCGTTTTGCAGAAGCCACCCTCCATACCGGACTGGGTACTTTCCGTCCCATAGAAGTGGAAGACCTGAGCAAGCACAAAATGGATGCAGAATATTACCGGGTTGATGAGGAAGCCTGTAAAATTGTTAATAAAGCGCGGTTGGGCGGTCACCGGATCTGTTCCGTAGGCACCACCACTATGCGTGCGCTGGAATCCTCCTTTACAGCGGAAAAACTCCTGAAGCCTTCTGAAGGATGGACAAATACGTTTATTCATCCGCCCTACCAGTTTAATATTGCGGATGCCCTGATCACCAACTTTCATCTTCCCAAAACAAGTCTTCTGATCATGGTTTGTGCTTTTGCAGGGTATGATCTGACTATGGAAGCATATAAAAGGGCCATTAAGGACAAATACCGGTTTTTCAGTTATGGTGATGCCATGCTGCTCGTTTGAGTAAGGGTTACATAACCGGTTGCCGGCTTCGTTTTTGGGTAATTTCTTTGTAATTTCAAATATGCAGGAATACTGGCCGGGTCATGTTCGGGCATGTACTGACCGGTCATGGTGTACCAATATTCTTTATGAAATTTGATTTACCCAAAAAGATCAGAAGCGGTTATCTGGCAGCGTTCCTCTTAATGCTCCTTTGTTATTTTCTTTCGCTTTCTTCTTTTATCCAGCTCAGGAGGGAAAATAAGTGGGTAAGTCATACCCGTGTCGTGATCAACGAACTCGGACTGCTGAATGCCAATTTAAAAGACGTTGAAATCAACTGGCATGAATACCTGTTCAGCAAGGAGGATGTTTACCTGAAGGCTTATAAGGAAAGCCAGGCTTCGGTTGATTCTGAGTACAGGGTTTTATTGCTTACGATGAGTGATAATTCGGAGCAGAAAAAAAGACTGGAATCCCTGCATGAAATTATAGTTAGGAAATATCATTTGCTGGATGAGGAACTTGGCATTTTTAATGAAAACCATTTTCAGATCAACGATTCCATCCGGAAGAAAGACCAGGAGAATAAATTACTGATGGATTCCATTGCGCTGGTTTCAGATTCCATTAGTGTAAGTGAAAACAAATTGCTTATTTTAAGAAGCGGGAAAGTAAGTTTTTATAGTATTATTGTATTCTGGATTATTATTGGTGCCGGTCTGGCTTCCTTCCTGCTCATCATGTACTCGCTGATCACATTTAATATAGAAAGCCAGGCCAAGCGAAAAGCCACGATACAGGCAGAAAACTATCATGAACAACTCGAAAAAAGAGTTGTTGAACTCGCATCTGCCAACAAGGAACTGTTGGAATTAAGGAGCCTGGAAAGATTTACCAGTACGGGTCGTATAGCACGCGTGATCGCGCATGAAATCCGAAATCCACTCACAAATATTGATCTTTCTGCCAGCCATCTGGAGAATAATCAACTGGGCGCCGGCGATAAAAAAATTTTCCTGGATATCATTGCCAGAAATTCCCGCCGGATCAATGAACTCATCAATGAGCTGCTTTCTGCAACTAAGTTTACGGATCTGAAATATGAATTGATCCGTGTGGATGATTTGTTGGACGAATCACTGCATGAAGCCATTGACCGGGCCCAGCTTAATCAGGTTCATATAGATAAAAATTATGCAACTGAAAAAATCTGGTTGAATGTGGACCGCTCCCGGATGAAGATCGCTTTATTGAATATCATGGTCAATGCCATGGAAGCCATGACAGGCGAAAACGGCCGGCTTATGCTGGAGACTGCAGTAGCGGGTGATCACTGTATTATTACAATCCGGGACAATGGCAAGGGTATGGACGCTGAAACCCTTGCAAAGGTTTTTGACCCTTATTTTACTTCAAAATCAAATGGAAACGGGTTGGGTATGACCAATACACAGAATATTATTCTCAATCACAAGGGAAAAATTGAAGTGTCCAGTGAAGAAGGGAAGGGAACCGCGTTTGTGATCCGGTTGGATATATTCAGGAAGGAACCCGCAAATTCAGTTTAAATGGATCGGGTCGTCCATCCATTTTACTTTTTCACGAAATGGTTCCGTGTTTTCAAAAATCCCCTGAAGTTGTTCCATCCAGGAAGCGAGTTCCCGGAAAAAGGGATCTTCGGAGCAGCTTGTTATACCACGGTGTTCGTTATCCCCTAATTGTTTCCAGATCCTGAGACCATTTTTTATTTCCTTTTCATAAAGCAAAATCACCCGCGTAAGAATTTCTGCCGAAACCGGCATAAATCTTTCCATTTCATCATTCTTCCAGGAAAGAATACCGTTAATCACTTTGAATTTATATTTTCCTTTGCCGTGCATGTTCGTGTATAAATATTTATGCGACGGTATTGCATAGGATTTCCTTAGTCAAGGTACGAGTTTGTTTTAGAATGAAAGGATATTAAGGGTATGATATTTTTTCCGGAATTGGGAATCAGGCGACGGACCAGGGCTTAACGATTCACGCATTTGGGTTTATCGTTCATGAAAGGATGTATCGGGGAAGAAAACGCGGCCGATTCATCTGTTCTCCGGTGCCAATGGTTCCGTAACGAAAGCTGAACCAGGTTTTGCAATTCAGATATATGCGGCACGGAATAAAAATTTTTCTCCAAATTGTTTCTTGATACTGTCGATGGCCTGATACAGACTGATCATTTCCTGTCTGTCTTCGAACATATTGATCTGGCTACTGCCTGCGACCAGGTTGGAAAACCGGACGCCAATCAGCCGCACGGACAGCTGCCGGTCGAGTAGTTTATTGAATATTTCTTTTACTTTCTGCAGTAGTATATGGTCATTGGATGTATAGGCGATGGCAGATTGCATGGTCAGGGTTTGAAAATCACTGTATCGGATCTTTACAGTCACACATCCGGTGAGTTTATTATTGCAACGCAGTTCAAAAGCAATTTTCTCCGTCATTCTGACCAGTTCTTTATGTAGGAACCGGATGTCGATGGTGTCGGTTTCAAAAGTATTTTCCGTACCGATACTTTTTTGTTCGTGGTAAGGGACGATGGGTGTTTCGTCGATCCCCTGTGCCTTTCTCCAGAGTTCGATCCCGTTTTTCCCAAGCAGGTTGACCAACAGGTCAACCGGGATCCGGCTCAGGGCGAAGATGGTTTCCACGCCCATGCGGCGAAGCAGGGCGGCCGTCTTGTTGCCCACCATGGGCAGTCTATCGATCGGAAGGGGTGCCAGGAAAGACTGTTCATTACCCGGTTTCACTTCGAGCTGGCCATTGGGTTTGCACTCATTGGTTGCTACTTTGCTGATCAGTTTATTGGTGGCCAGCGCGTGGGAAATACTGAGTCCGCTTTCCTTAATTATTTTCATTCGCAGATGTTGTATAAAACGTACGGTTCCGAAAAATTTTTCCATGCCGGTCATATCAATATAGAATTCATCTATACTGGATTTTTCAAAAACCGGAACCTCATCCCGGATGATTTCGGTGACCAGGTTCGAGAAACG
>DHWT01000078.1:9215-9414 GCA_002413325.1 Chitinophagaceae bacterium UBA5175
GGTGGGCATGGCAGCATGAACTCCGAATTTTCTGGCTTCATAACTGCAGGAGGTGATGACGCCGCGGTCACTATAGCCCCCCACGGCTAAGGGTTTCCCCCGGAGACGGGCATTCCGGAGGTATTCTACATTCACAAAGAATGCGTCCAGGTCAAAATGCACAATGGACCGGTAGGCAGGTTGCGTAAGCATGCCGGAC
>DHWT01000268.1:0-12638 GCA_002413325.1 Chitinophagaceae bacterium UBA5175
ATGATGACATACGGAATAATACTTCGGAAATACTGGAATTATCCAACTATAATGTAATCGTAGCCCGGAATGGTAAAATCGGAGTTGAAAAGGCCCTGCAGGAAAAGCCGGATTTGATCATCTGCGATATTATGATGCCGGTTNTGGATGGTTTTGGTGTTTTGCATGCCATACATAAGAACGAAGCCATTAAGAATACGCCCTTCATATTTTTAACAGCAAAAACGNAAAGAAATGATTTTCGAAAGGGTATGGACATGGGGGCAGATGATTATCTCACTAAACCATTTACAGGTACTGAATTACTCAATGCAGTTGACAGCCGCCTGAAGAAAAACGAATCCTTAAAACAGGTAATCGCTTCCGGATTGGAAGGCATGAAGCAGTTAATGGAAGCTGCCGGCACCAAAACATCTCTTCAATCACTGAGTGAGGGCCGGCCAGTTAATAAATATAAAAGGAAACAGGTCATTTATTCAGAAGGTAATCATCCCAGTGTGCTGTTCTATGTGGTAAAAGGCAAGGTAAAAACCTGCCGTACCAATGAGGATGGTAAGGAGCTGGTGACCAATCTTTTCAGTCCGGGTGATTTTTTTGGTTATACAACCCTGCTGGAAGGGACCACCTATAAGGATACGGCTAAAGCCATGGAAGAAACTGAACTCGCGATCATACCCAAGGAGGAATTTGATGAATTGGTCAACAAGAATCCCGGGGTAACAAAGAAATTAATTCAGTTACTTGTAAAAAATATATCTGAAAAGGAAGACAATCTCCTGAACCTGGCCTATAATTCCCTGCGTAAAAAAGTGGCTGAGGCCCTTGTGTTACTGGATAAAAAATACAATGAAAAGAGTGAGAAAAAATTTACGATTGACCTCAGCCGGGAAAGCCTGGCAAATATTGCCGGTACAGCTAAGGAATCCCTAATCAGGACCCTGGGTGATTTTCAGAATGAAAAACTGATTGAAATAAAGAAAGACGGTACCATTTCCATCCTGAATCCGGTTAAGCTCGGGAAACTGCTGAATTAATTTTTCCCTTTAGATGGATAAAAAGCCCTGCTGTTCAGGACAGCAGGGCTTATAGTCAACCACCGGATCATTTATCTTACATCGATGTGTTTCGCTGATGGCTTTTTTACTTCTTCTTTACGGGGTAAATGAATTTTCAACAGGCCATCTTCATACTTTGCTTCTATCTTTTCTTTCTGGATTTCATCAGGTAGTGTAAAACAGCGGCGGAAAGAAGAATAGCTGTACTCCCTGCGTGTAAACTTGCTTTCTTTTTCTTCCGTTCTGTCTTCCTTTTCACAACTGATGGTAAGCATATTATTTTCTATATCCAGTTTGAAATCTTCTTTTTTCAAACCCGGTGCCGCCACAGTTACGAGATATTCCTCTTTATGTTCGGTTATATTAACTGCGGGTATTTTCGTGGTGCGATTCAATAAACCTCCATCGAACCATTCATTCCATGGTTTGAAAAAATCGTCAAACAGGGATGGGGTACTCTCAGTTTTTCTTGTCATTGCCTTTGTTTCCATAAAACCTCCTTTGTTTTAGTATTAAAGAATCATGTTTCGATGTAAAAGTATCTGATGTTTCATCCTGAATCAAAGACGTTGGTCAACCGGATTACTGATATGGATCATTTTCCTATTCCCCCAGCCCGGAAGAGACTGCACGCATCAATTGTTCTTCTGTAAAGGGTTTAATAAGATAATGACTGGCTCCTTCCGAGAGCCCGAATTGGATATCGGTTTTATCTGCCCGGGCAGTAAGGAAAATTAAAGGGATCAGGGCGATCGGTTTACTTGTTCTCAGGAGTTTCAGTACGGTGAACCCGTCCATACCGGGCATTGATATATCGCAGATTACAAGGTCTGGTATCTCACAGTGGGCAATTTCAAGACCTGATTTGCCATTGGCTGCTGTTAAAGCTTCGTACCCGTTAAAGATCAATAACTCAGCTACATTTTCCCGGATCTCCGGATTGTCTTCAATAACCAGGATTCTTTTCATTAAAAAAAAGATATGCTTGGAACCTGGGTAAATCCAGATTCACATTTACCGGGCAGGGAGCTCCGTAACGAAAAACCTGTTCAAAGTCTTAATAAACTACGATCCTGGAATGCCGGCGTTTCCCCCGGCGAATCACTTTCGGAACGTGTAATCGAAGTACCCCGGATAAATATTCGGCACTGGTAAATAAGGTATCTGAATTGTCCGGTAAAGTGATCTTGCGTTCGAAACCATCATATTCCCTTTCCTGCAATTGGAATTTTTCTTTTCTTTCCAATGCGGGTTTCCTCTGTATTATGCCAATGGATAATGTATTTCCGCAGCCCCGGATAAAAAAATCTTCCCTTTTTGCACCGGGTACCGCCATTTCAACCTGGTATAAATCGTTTGTTTCCACCAGGTTAAAAGGCGGTAAATCATTTTTGTCCTTCTCGAGGTGTTTTAATCCGGCCTTTACTACGGAGTCCTCTTGCGAAGGCATAAATACGCCCGGATACACCAGACTTTCCTTATGGTTTACGGATTCACTCATTTTTTTTGTTTTCTGGATAATGAAAGTGGAAAATTACAGGAACCCGTAATTGAAGTGAATGACGGGGGTTTCCCGAAACAATGATTTTGGTCATCATTCCGGTTTTTGTGTAATTTATTCATGAAATGCCCGGGATTCTTTTCCTTCAGGGATATAAACCGGTATGACTTTAATCAATCAGCTAAGTGACTTAATTCAGCTTATTAGCTGGTTCTCAATATTATATTGCTGTCCAAACATAAAAAGCCCATGACAGGTGAACAGTAAAGTTTTCATTAAAGAGCGGTATTCATGAAGAAAACCAGAAATGAAGTTTTGAAATCACAGGATTTGATCCATTCTGTTTTTAATACCACAGATATAGGCATTGCCGTGATAGATGAAACGGGCCGGTATATAAAAACCAATGATGGTTATAATAAAATGCTGGGATATGAAAGCGGTGAACTGGATGGCAGGTTATATACATGTACAATTCCCCCGGGTCATAAAAAGGAGGTTCGTGATAAATTAGATGTACTATTTTCAAAAGGAAAGGGGGAGGAAGAAAGTCAGATTATTAAAAAAAACGGTGAAACGGTTTTTGTTTACTGGACAGCCAAATTAATCCACAGTACGGATGCCTGTAAATTGTTGATGGTAACCATTCGTGATATTACTGAAGCCAGAAAATACAGGAATCTTTTCCTGAATACTGAAAAAATAGCCCAGATTGCAGGCTGGGAATATGATGTGCCTTCAGGAAAAATCACACGTACGGATGAAATGTACCATATTCTTGGAATCACCGGGTCGGTTTTAAATAAACTGACAACCGAAAAAAGACTGGAAACCATTTATGACTCCGTTTCTCTGCCCGTGATCCGGAAAGCCTGGAATGAGGCCCTTCGGCAGGGAAAGCCTTTTGATCTTCAATTGTCAATAAACAAAGGTAAATATGGCAAGAAATGGATCCGGATTACCGGTACGCCGGAATTTTTGAATTCAAAAATCATTAAAATCAATGGCACCCTGCATGATATAACCCATCAGAAGGAAACGGAACTGGAGCTGGAACGTTTATCACTGGTGGCCAGTAAAACCAATAATGCCGTTTTTATTACGGACGGGCTGGGTAAAACCATTTGGGTCAATGAAAGTTTTGAAAAATTAACGGGCTATAAAAAATCGGAAATAATCGGTAAAAAGCCCGGGGAATTATTGCAGGGACCGGAAACAGATCCTGTTGTTACAGATCGAATGAGTAAGCGGTTAAAAAAGCGTTTGCCGGTGTCGGAAATAATAAAAAATTACAAAAAGGACGGTACGGATTTCTGGATCAATATGGATATCGCCCCGGTTTTTAAGAACAACCACCTGGAAAATTTTATAGGTGTGGGAATCGATGTCACCGAATTGATTCACGCCAGGGAAGCGGAAAAAATAAAAGAAGCACTGGAGCACCGGCAAAAACTTTTCAATTCTATCGCAAGAAATTTCCCGGACGGCATCATCGGCGTATTGGATAAAAGGTTGCATTACGTTTTTGTGGGGGGGGCTGAAATAAGAAAATTGGGTTTGACTCCTGAGAAATTCATTGGAGATAACATTTTTAACCATCTTTCTGAAAAAAGTAATGCGGCAGCTGCACCCTTCCTGAAGAAAGCGCTGGACGGCGAATCCGTTATGTTTGAAGCCGAAATGAAGGGGCAGATCTATTCGATCAGCGCCGTGCCCTTGCCGGGGAGTGATAAAAAGGAAACGCAGTTATTGGTGGTTCTTTACAACATAACACAAAGAAAAAAGGCAGAAGAACATGTAAGAGAAGCACTTGCCCAGCAAATGGAACTGAATGAACTGAAATCAAAATTTGTATCCATTGCATCACATGAATTCAGGACACCTCTGAGTACGATTCTTTCTTCCACTTTTCTTATTTCAAAATACAGCCAGTCGCACGATCAGGGAAAAGCACAAAAGCATATAGACCGGATAGAAACTTCAGTTCGGACACTTACGGATATACTCAACGATTTCCTTTCGCTGGGCCGGATTGAAGATGGAAAAGTGGAGAATATGGTCAGTGAGTTTAATGTGGTTGAGTTCTGCGATACACTTACAGATGAGGTTCAGCCTACCCTGAAGAAAGGACAAGCCATTATCTATCATCACGAAGGGATGAATCATATTTTTTCACTCGACAGGCAACATCTCAGGAATGTATTGGTTAACCTGCTTTCCAATGCTTCCAAATATTCACCAGAAGGTAAAACAATCTGGCTAACCTCGGTCTATACGAACGGACATATGGAGTTTATTATAAAAGATGAAGGCATTGGCATACCGGTTTCCGATCAGCCGCGTCTTTTCCAGACATTTTTCAGGGCCAATAATGCGGTCAATATCCAGGGAACCGGTATGGGTCTCCATATTGTGAAACGCTTTTTGGATATCATGGGAGGCAGGATTCAGTTTACCAGCGAAGAGAACAAAGGGTCAACTTTCAGCATTCAGTTCCCTTCGGCCATTCAATAATCTTTCCATTTACCCGTTCCTTCTCTGGCAGGTTTATGCCCGGACTGGTAACGGGAATAATCATAAGGGATGACCATTGTCATTTTCCCCGGCCTTTTAACATCTTACTTTTAACAAAATATGGATATATATGTCTAATCCGGTTGAGCATGCAAAACTTCGGGAGGATGAATTTATGAAAACGATTTTGGTAATAGAAGAGGATAAGATGATGCGCGAAAATACCACTGAGATTCTGGAACTTTCAAATTACCGGGTATTGTCGGTTGAAAATGGCAACAGAGGACTTGAAATTGCGTTAGATAAGCATCCGGATGTGATCATTTGTGATGAGATGTTGCCCCGTATGGATGGATTGAAAATTTTAAAAAAAATCAGGATGACGGACGGGTTGCATAAAATTCCTTTTATTTTGATAACGGCACCCGATGGAAGAACAGGTGAAATCAACGGCGTATATGAAGGGGCAAGTGAATACCTGGCTAAACCTTTTGAGGGTGATGAATTATTGCGGATTGTGGCAAAATGCCTGAAGGAAACAGATGACTGACTCATCCGCAATTCCTTTGGCACTTACATGATCGGTTACCCATTTATTTACCTGTCTATTCGGTGTATGACGTTCGATGGTCATACCGTTTTGTTTATTTATTCCGGAAAGTTTATAAAGACAACTATAATCTGAATGAGGGAACTAACCGGAATCATGAATAATAAAAAATGAGAAATATCATGTGTCTTGATGACTAAGATCATGGTAGAAAAAACTGTGAAGTAACCGGATTGAAAACTAATATAGTATTTTACAGCTAGTCAATTGTATGTGGTACCAGGTGCTCAATTATTTTTTCTTTGTTTTTCATACCCTTTTCACTTTATTTAATATAACCGGGTGGATATTTCCGAAAACAAGGAAATGGAACCTGGTTACACTTTTACTGACAGCTTTCTCCTGGTTTGTGCTGGGCATCTGGTACGGTTGGGGATATTGTTATTGTACGGACTGGCATTGGAGGGTTCGTGAGCTCCTGGGTTACCACGACCAGCGCAGGTCTTACATTCATTTTTTGTTACTAAAACTAACCGGAATTGATTTCAATGAGCAGATGGTGGAACGGGCAACCCTGATTGTTTTCCTCCTGAGCCTGATGATGAGTGTATGTTTGAATGCAGCAGATTTTAAGAAAAGCCGGCAGGAACGAATCAGGGGCGTCCGGTAAATTCCGGTTTATAATGTATAATAAACGGATGATTTGTTATGAAACCGGAGCAGGTTATCAGGGCAGGTAACCAGAGAATGCAAAAACACCGTAAAAAGGTAATTTCAGCACATCTTTCGGCGTTTTTTGATAACTTTGCAACGGGTGATGAAAAAATTCATAGCGATATCTTTTCTTTTGGTCTACCTGTTTGCTACAACAGAAGCGAAGCAGTTGTTGAAGCTTCCGCTTGTTTTCCAGCATTTTAAAGAACACCAAAAGGAAAATAAGGCGATTTCCTTCCTGCATTTCCTGAAAATACATTATCTCCAGGGAAGCCCCAGGGATAAAGACTATAACAGGGACATGCAGTTGCCATTCAAAACTTCGAACGATTATATATCTTCCGTAACTCCCGGTTTTTTGCCCCTGATTAATCAATTTTCCATCGAAGGGCATGTGAGAATTCCTGAAATGGAAAGGTTCATCAACCGCAGCCAATTTGTTAGTTCGTCCTATCTCTCCAATATCTGGCAGCCTCCCAAATCCTCTTAAAGTTCATTTCGTTGAATGTTTCATAAAGGATATCCTTTATGAACAGATGCTTTGATGCCTGTCAAAGCGTGTAATTCATTATGTTTAAACAAGATCCATATGCTGAATGCAATAATAAGATTTGCAGTAAGAAACAAACTCCTTGTCGGGATTTTTATAATAACGCTCATTGGTTATGGCGGTTACGAGGTTACTAAACTACCCATTGATGCGGTTCCGGATATTACAAATAACCAGGTACAGGTAATTACCATTGCACCTTCTTTCGGGGCGGCCGACATTGAAAGGCTGGTTACTTTTCCCATCGAGCAGGCCAATAATAATATTGCCGGGCTGAAGGAAATCCGGAGTTTCTCAAGATTTGGTTTATCACTGGTAACCATCGTTTTTGACGATGCCACAGATGTGTACTGGGCAAGACAACAGGTGGCTGAAAGGTTGCAAAAAGTGCAGTCCCAGATTCCCCAGGGCATTGGTGTTCCTGAATTAGGACCCGTCAGTACCGGATTGGGTGAAATTTATCAGTATGTGGTCAGGCCGAAAGAAGGCTTTGAAAATAAATTCAATGAGACGGATCTGAGAACGATCCAGGACTGGATTGTCCGTCGCCAGTTATTGGGTGTAAAAGGGGTTGCCGAAGTAAGTAGTTTCGGTGGAAAACTCAAGCAATATTCCATCGAAGTGGATCCCAATAAACTGATGGCCTACAACGTAACCATTTCAGATGTTTTTAAAGCGCTGGAAAATAACAATCAGAATACCGGAGGTGCTTACATTGAAAAAGGTGCTACCGTTTTATTTATCAGGACGGAGGGACTGGTGGGCAACCTGGATGATATTAAAAATATCAAGGTGAAAACCATTGGCGCGGGCGCGCCATTGTTTATCCGGGATATCGCTGATATTAAAATCGGACATGCTACGAGATATGGCGCCATGTGTTATAACGATAAAGGTGAAGTGGCCGGTGCAGTCGTCATGATGCTGAAAGGAGCGAACAGCAGCGAGGTCATCAAAAATGTAAAGGAACGAATCGCCCAAATACAAAAGACCCTCCCGGAAGGAATTATGATTGAACCCTTTTTAGACCGCACCAAAATGGTTAATAATGCCATTGGCACGGTTACAAAAAATCTGATGGAGGGCGCATTGATCGTCGTTTTTGTATTGGTGTTATTTCTGGGTAATATCCGGGCGGGTTTATTGGTTGCTTCTGTTATTCCTCTTGCAATGTTATTTGCCGTCATCATGATGAACCTGTTTGGTGTAAGTGGAAATCTGATGAGCCTTGGGGCATTGGATTTTGGGTTAATCGTTGACGGAGCTGTAATTATTGTTGAAGCTGTTATGCATCGTTTGGGTCATAGCAAGCATTTTGTACATATTACCAGGCTCAATCAGGCGGAAATGGATGTTGAAGTGAACCAGTCGGCCAGTAAAATGATGAATAGTGCAGTATTCGGGCAGATCATTATCCTGGTGGTTTACCTGCCCATATTCACGCTGCAGGGAATTGAAGGTAAAATGTTCAAGCCCATGGCGCAGACCGTGGCTTTTGCCCTGCTGGGGGCCTTCCTGCTGTCACTCACGTATATACCCATGATGAGCTCGGTATTTCTCAGTAAGAAAATTAAACACAAGCTAAATGCTTCCGACAAAGTAATGGGTAGTATTGAAAGGGCTTATCAGAAAGCATTATACAGGGCGCTGAATTTTCCAAAGTCTATATTACTGGTTGTGATCGTCCTGTTTATTTCGTCTGTCTGGCTGCTAACCAGACTGGGAGGTGAGTTTATTCCGGCTTTGGAGGAAGGGGACTTTGCAGTGGATACCCGGGTGCTGACCGGAAGCAGCCTGCAGACCACGATCGCCAATACACAGAAAGCAGCCCATATATTATTAACCCGGTTTCCGGAAGTGCAAAAAGTGGTTACCAAAATCGGAAGTGGTGAAGTTCCCACAGACCCAATGCCCATGGATGCCAGTGATATGATGGTTATTTTAAAGCCGAAGGAAGAATGGACTTCTGCCAAAACATTCAATGAATTAAGTGAAAAAATGGGCAAGGCCCTGGAAGAGGTCCCGGGAGTTACGGCAGGTTTTCAGTTTCCCGTCCAGATGCGTTTCAATGAACTGATGACGGGGGCCAGGCAGGATGTGGTTTGTAAGATATTTGGAGAGAACCTGGATACCCTGGCAGTTTATGCCCAAAAGCTGGGAAGCATCATCAATACTGTTCAGGGCGCAAAAAATCTCTATGTGGAATCCATCTCAGGTATGCCCCAGATTATCATTACGTTCAATAGGAATTTGCTCGCCCAGTATAATCTGGATGTTTCCGACATTAATAAAGTGATAAATACCGCATTTGCCGGTCAAAGTGCCGGGATGTTGTTTGAAGGGGAAAAAAGATTTGACATTGTGGTCAGATTAAAGAGTGAATTAAAAACAAATTTGCAGGACGTCCGGGATCTGTTAATTCCGACACCTTTGGGAAGTCAGGTGCCCTTGTACCAGCTTGCAGACGTTCAGATAAAAGACGGACCAAACCAGATACAAAGGGAGGATGCGAAAAGAAGAATTGTGATCGGTTTTAATGTTCGTGGCAGGGATGTGCAAAGCCTGGTGAGTGAATTGCAATCCAAGGTTGATCAGCAATTGAAATTCCCGGCAGGTTATTATGTGACTTACGGCGGGTCTTTTGAAAATTTAAATGCGGCCAAAGGGCGATTGATGATTGCTGTTCCGGTTTCCCTGTTGCTTATATTTTTACTCCTGTATTTCGCCTTTAATTCCATAAAACAGGGTTTCCTGATTTACTCCGCCATCCCGCTGTCCGCCATCGGGGGCATATTATTTCTTGCCCTTCGGCAAATGCCTTTCAGTATCAGCGCCGGGGTTGGTTTCATAGCCTTATTTGGTGTGGCTGTATTAAATGGCATTGTATTGATTGCGGAATTTAACCTGTTAAAAAGTGAAGGGATGACTGATCTGAAAAGAATTGTGCTGATGGGGACCAAAGTCCGTTTGAGGCCTGTGCTGATGACGGCCTTCGTAGCTTCTTTGGGATTCTTTCCCATGGCGGTCAGCAATGGTTCCGGCGCGGAAGTGCAAAGACCTTTGGCAACGGTGGTTATCGGGGGTTTGTTAATTGCAACGTTCCTGACTTTATTCGTATTGCCGGTTTTGTATATGATGTTTGAAAGAGGTAAAAAGAAAGGAAATGTTGCCGGCAATAATAAAAATCATAAACTGGTTACAGCGTCTGTAATGATGTTCCTTTTGGGAGCCGGTACCTATTCCTACGCACAGTCACCTGTTTCACTCCAGGCTGCGATGGACAGCGCCCTGAAGAATAATTTGCAGATCAAAAACGAACAATTAAAAGCGCAATACCAGCAAATGCTTGTCAACACGGCATCCAATATACCGCAGGCCGGTTTCCTTGCGGAAGTAGGTCAGATTAACAGTATTTATACAGATACGAAATTCACGATTTCGCAATCCTTTAATTTTCCAACGGTTTATTCCAGCCAGAAGGAGGTGTACCGGCAGGAATGGAAAAGCAGTGAATTAAATGTCTCCATGAGGGAAGCCCAGTTGAAAAAGCAGGTTTCACAGGTATTTTACCTGATTTTATATACGGAGCAGAAAAAGAAACTGTTGCAGTATTCCGACAGTATCTATTCTGCATTTTATAATAAAGCCATTTTGCGCCTGGAAAAAGGTGAAAGTAACATACTTGAAAAAACATTTGCAGAATCGCAACTGGGGCAGATCAATATTCAGATGGCTCAGTTGAAACAGGATTCGGCTGTCTGGCAGTTGCAGTTTCAATGGTTGCTGAATACAACCAACCCACTGATTCCGGCTCAAAACGGAGTCCCTTTTGAAATAGCTGCTGATCAGGTAATACCGGATTCTATAGCGGAACACCCGGTTATCAGTCTGATTCGTCAGCAAATCCAGGTGGCAGATGCGAATATTCAATTGGAAAAAAGCCGGTTACTGCCCGATTTATCGGTTGGATATAATAATACGAGTATCCAGGGCCTGGGCGCCGATGATAAAATATACAGCAGTTCGTACCGGTTTAATGCCTTTCAGGCTGGTATTGGCATCCCTATATTTTCAAAAGGCTCCAGGGCAAAAATAAAAAGCGCCCGGGTTAACAAACTGGTGGCTGAGGGTAACCTGGAAATCGGATTGAATTCTTTTTATTCCGAGTACCGGGTAGCGGTTGCGCAATACAGGAAATACCTGGAAACAGTTCTGTATTTTGAGAAAACTGGTTTGAAAAATGCCGATATCATCAGTTCTACGGCTGACCAGCAGATGGCAAATGGCAGTATTAATTATCTGGAATGGGTTCAATTGATTAACCAGGCTTCCATGATAAAAAGTGATTATATCGATGCGGTTAAAAACCTGAATGAAGCGGTCATTCAGTTAAGATATTTTAGCAATAAATAAAACTTTTAAATATGAAACTTATCATTTGGATTTCCATATTTCTGTTATTATTTTCTTCGTGCGGAGAGAACAAAAAAGGCCAGGATGCGACTGTTTCGCCGGAGGCGGGAAACCTGGTGAAATTATCCGGGGCGCAAATGGAGAATGCAGCCGTCAGTACAGGTTTGTTGCAGCAAAAGGAAATTTCTTCCATTTTGAGGTTAAACGGAAGGGTGGACGTGCCGCCGCAAAATATGGTTTCCATCAGCGCTCCCCTGGGAGGTTATTTAAAATCAACCCGGTTAATACCGGGAATGCATGTAAGCAGGGGAGAGGTTATTGCGGTTTTGGAAGACCAGCATTACATTCAGCTACAGCAGGATTATTTAACGGCAAAAGCCCGGATCCGTTTTTTAGAAAGTGAATACCAGCGTCAGAAGGAATTAAATGCCAGTAAGGCCAGCAGCGACAAGGTATACCAGCAGGCGGAATCTGATTACCGGACGGAGAAAGTATTATTGACAGCCCTGGGAGAAAAGCTGGAGATGGCAGGTATTCATACCGGCAGTATCAGTGAATCCAATATTCTCAGAAGTGTAAATATGTATGCACCGATCAACGGGTATGTCTCTAAAGTAAATGTGAATATTGGCAGGTATATATCCCCAACGGAAATACTTTTTGAATTGATAGATCCCACGGATATCCACCTGGCATTAAAAGTATTTGAAAAGGATCTGGGTAAACTGTATATCGGTCAAAAACTGACCGCATTTACCAATAATGACCCGCAAAAGAAATATCCATGCAATATTTTATTGATTGGTAGAGACCTGTCAGCCGACAGAAATGCTGATGTGCATTGTCATTTTGAATCCTATGATAAAAAACTCGTACCGGGGACGTATATGAATGCGGAAATTCAAATAGTAAACAAAGACGCCTATGTGTTGCCGGAAGATGCAGTCGTTAGATTTCAGAATAAACAATATGCTTTTATAAAAAATACCGACAGTGAATTCAAAATGGTGGAGGTGAACACCGGGATTACCGAAAACGGATTCATTGAAATTCTGGATGCGGAACCCATGAAATCAAAAGAATTTGTTTTGAAGGGGGCCTATTCTCTTTTGATGAGCTTAAAGAATAAATCGGAACAGTAACACCTGTTGATTCCTCTTTCATGAACCATCATCATTCAATGGACTAATACAGATCATTGGTACCGGGCCTGTGGTTTTTTAGCTTTGAAAAAGTGATCCTGTTGGGAAACAGCGTACCGGGTGATGCTTTTAAATTATTCAAGAAACTGATCTTAAATATTGATATTATGCATATAGAAATAAACGATAACACGCCGCT
>DHWT01000268.1:12902-24218 GCA_002413325.1 Chitinophagaceae bacterium UBA5175
CGCGAGATAAAGGAAGTATTTTCCAATTTTTATCCTTTCCTGAAGATTGAGTTTTACCGGAAAGGTCATAAAAAATATGAAGCTTCAGATCTGTCAGACCAGATTGACCCGGACAAGACCCTCGGTGATATTAAGAAAACGCATATTTCCGGAGTTCTGGAGGTTCAGCCTTATTATAAAGTGTCCGAAATAGAAAAGGAATTTCAGGAACGTTTCAGTCTTTCTGTCCAGGTGTTCAGCAAAGACAATTCCGGATGGAAACAAACTACCGGGATGGACAGCTTTACATTAAAGGAATTGAATGAAATAGGACGGAATTCTTCAGATGAAGTTATCCTGTCAGATTTTGAAGAAGGGTTTAAGGAATTTGGCGGAGAAGCCTGATAATCCAAAATGTTCTATTTAAAGGAATGAGCATCCTGTTGGCTGGAAGCCGGGATTTTTAAGGAAAATCAGGGGTGGACAGTTTTTTTTGGCTGTCGGCGTATAACTGTTTTTCGGTTTTTAAAGGCTGTGACAGCCTCCCAGGATTGTGTATTTAAAATATGGTGCTTCGTGCACCAGCCCCGCCTGGCAATGGAAACCCCCATCTCCATAAAATCGTACTGGCTCAGCATATGGGCATCCGTACTGATCGTAAGGGTAACACCCTGCCGGATGGCTTCCCTCACCAGGTCATCTTTCAGATCCAGCCTTTCTGGCTGGGCATTGATTTCAACAGCCGTTCCGGTTTCCCTGAGTTTTTTAAATAATTTATTCCATTCAACCGGGTAAGCTTCCCGTTTCCCGATCAGTCTGCCGCTGGGATGTCCTATGCAGTGAACAGCCGGATGCTCACAGGCCTTTATGAATCTTTCGGTATTGTCTTTGCTAAAGCCGGAATGTATGGACGCTGTAACCCATTCAAACCGGCTGAGTACATCATCCGGCAGGTCTAAACTACCGTCAGCAAGAATATCCAGTTCCACGCCTTTTTTTATAAAATCCCTGCCGAGTTTTTCATTGATCAGATCTATTTCCCGGAACTGTTTTTTGAAATCATCCGGCTGCAATCCTCCCGCCACCCGCTGGCTGGGTGAATGATCCGTTATGACGATGTATTGGTAATGCGGGAACTGTTTTAGAATATACCGGGCCATGGTCTCGATCTTTTCAGAGCCGTCGCTCCACTTACTATGCATATGGAGATCGCCCTTCATATCCTTCCCTTCAACCAGTACGGGCAGCTTATGTTCCCTTGCCCGTTCAATTTCTCCTTTTTCTTCCCTGAGTTCCGGGGGAATATACTGCATACCAAACAAATCGTATATCTCTTCTTCTGTTTGAACTGCCAGCTTCCTGTCCGTTTTCGCGTCGAACACACCATATTCATTCAATTTCCAGTTGTTGGATTTAGCCCATGTCCTTAATTTCACGTTATGTTCCCTGGAGCCTGTGAAATAGAGCAGGGCTGCACCGTATTCATCTTCATGAACCAGTCTGATATCTACCTGTGCATGTCCCTGTTTCAGCAAAAAGCTCAGTTTGGTTTCCCCGCTTGCCAGCACCCTGCCCACCCGGGGTGATTTTAAAACGGTATTCATGATTTTTTTCCAGTCTTTTCTTTGTGCGCACGCAAGGATATCTATATCGCCAATGGTTTCTTTTCTCCGCCGGAGACTGCCTGCCAGTTCAGCTTTTATCACGCCTTCCGTATTTTTAACAACAACCAGCAGTTCGTTCCCGATTTCCAGCGCAAAGGACAATAACATTCTGGTATGGCTTTCTTTATACAGCTTCAGCCCTGACAGTAAATTATTTATCTTTTTTTCTCCAAAACCTTTCAGCTTTTTTAACCTGCCGCTCTCTATCGCTGCCAGCAATTCTTCCCGGTTGGTAATACCGGATTTTTTAAATAACAATTTTACCGTAGCCGGGCCAAATCCGGTTATATCCATCAGCTCAAGTAAACCCTCTGGCACTTTTACTTTTAATTTCTCGTAGGTTTCTATCTTTCCGCTTTCCAGGTACTCCATGATTTTTTCAGCAATACTTTCACCGATACCACTCAGCTGATCCAGCGATGTAACATCGGTGGCATGAATACTGACATCGTCTTTTAATCCATGAAGGGTGCGTGAAGCATTTTCGTAAGCGATTTCGCGAAATCGTTCCTTCGCACCCATGTACCGGTAGCAGCCCGCCATACGATGAAAGATATCGGCCAGTTCCCGGTTATGGTTTCTGTCCGCAAGGGTCTGTTTCATTCCCAAAGCAACGCAGCTTCCCGGCATTTTCAAATGAGCAGGGTCATAACCGCTGTTGACAGTCATCAGTTTATGGTTGTGCCCGTACGAATTTATTTGAATATAATAATTACGATAAATCCCTGCGTTGTGCAGGGGATTTCAAGAGGCTTTAAAAAGCAATAAAGAACGGATTGGTCAGGTCGGGCTTATTATACAAAAGCTCTGATTGTAAATCTGTCTGATACACACCCCGGTTCGATGCATTTAAAATGGCATGTGCCGCGGCGGTGTCCCATTCCATGGTCGATCCGAGTCTTGGATAGATATCGGCCTGGTTTTCCAGGAGCAGCATAAACTTCAACGAACTGCCTATCGATATTAGCCTGGCCCCGGGAAATTGATTTATAAATGATGTTGTTTCGGGGGATACATGGGATCTGGACGCAACAACCGTTATGTTTTTTCTTTGCAGCAGATCCTGGAATTGAATTCTGTCAGCTAAAGGTGGAAAGTGGGTCAGCGTTCCTTTTTCATTCTTATGAACCCCGGTTTCCTTTGAACCCGTATATAAACTGTCCTGGCATGGAACATATATCAGGCCGCCGACTGGTTGGTTTCCCTGTATCAGAGCGATATTTACGGTGAACTGGCCGTTTTTATTAATGAATTCCCTGGTTCCGTCAAGCGGATCTATTAACCAGAAATATTCCCATCGTTTTCTTTCCATAAAATCAACAGGGATCCCTTCTTCAGAAAGAACGGGCAGATTGGTGCTGACAAGATGTTGGGTGAGGAGGGTATGGGAGTTTTTATCGGCCCGTGTTAGTGGAAATTCGCCTGGCTTCATCTCGGTCAGAAATCTTCCGGAATGATAGACTTCCATGATGGCTTTACCTGCTTCCCGCGCGGCATATGCTGCTATTTCCAATAAGTGCCGGATCTCCGCCATTTTTTGTACAAAGATGAATTTTATAAAGGTAAAAAAAACGATCCCGGGATAGATAACCGGATGTTGCCATTTACCGCCTCAGCCATCCCGTTACCCTGTTTCCTGCCGCAGATCTTTATTTGGCCGTAACAAATGACCCCGCTTTTTCAAGCTTATCAATTTCAATAATATGACAGAATGACGGCAATTAGCCCATCAGCCATTCCCCATCATTGTTTCCGGCCTGCAGTTTTCATAACGTTGAAAATGGATAATAATAAATTAGTGATAGGCTTAACGGGGGATATCATGATTGGAAGGGGCGTGAATTTAATGATTACTCAGAAAGGGTATTCGTATATATGGGGAAATACCTTGCCCCTGCTTCTGGGAACGGATCTGAATATCGTGAACCTGGAAACCGCTTTGACCAACAGTAAAAGTAAGAAGGTCAAAACGTTTAATTTTAAAGCAGGTCCTGATAAGGTCAGATCATTGACCAGGGCGGGTGTAACAGTGGTCAATCTTGCCAACAACCACATATTGGATTTTTCTGAAGAAGGGTTAATCGATACGATTCATACACTGAATTCGGCAGGTATAAAATATGCCGGTGCGGGTTTGGATTACGAAGAAGCTGCAAGACCTGTTATTCTCAACAGGAACGAAATCATGATCGGAGTATTGGGTTTTACTGATAATGAGCCGGAATGGAAAGCCGGCCCTTCCTGCTGTGGGGTTCATTATATTGATATTTCCGTATCAGAAGACCGACACGGGGCGTTGCTCGATATAGCGAAGTTGAAGAAGAAATCGGATATTGTTATAGTCAGCATTCATTGGGGACCGAACAGAAATGAATTTCCGGAACCTCATTTCATTGATTTTGCGCATGAAATGGTCGAACAGGGGGCAGATATTATTCACGGTCATAGTGCCCACAATTTCCAGGGTATAGAAATATATAATCATAAATTAATACTCTATGATACCGGAGATTTCGTGGACGACTATATGGTTGATAGTTATTTTAAAAATGATCATTCTTTTTTCTTTAGGGTGGAAGTCAGTAAACAGGGTATTGCAAAGTTGGAGCTCATTCCTGTTTTGATATCGGCCTGCCAGGTGAATCTTTCAACGGCTGATGATTTCAAATGGAGTATAGAACGCATGCAATACTTATCAGGTAAATTCGGCACGAACGTCAGTGACCAGGGGGAGGTAGTGGTTGAAAAAAAAGAAGTCATTTTCAACAGTATATAAGAAATATAGATGTGTTTGAAATTAAAGTTTATTAAAATCTAAGCCATGTTTAAAGACAGAAAAGATGCTGCCCTTCAGTTGGCAAAAGCCCTGGAAGATTACAAGGATAAAAAGGTGGTCGTGCTGGGTATTCCGAGAGGCGGGGTTGAAACGGCTTATTATGTAGCCCGTCATTTACATGCTGAATTTTCCCTGCTGGTTTCGCGCAAACTGGGTCATCCGGACAATCCGGAATATGCTTTTGGAGCCCTGGCAGAAGATGGTAGTATTTATATTAATCCTTATGCCAGGGAGGGAATCTCAGAAGAAACGATTAACAGGACGGTCGGAGAACAGAAAAAGGAAATTGAGCGAAGAATAAATATATTACGAAAAGGAAAGTCTTTTCCTGTGATACATGGTAAAACAGTTATACTGGTAGATGATGGTATCGCTACCGGTGCCACTATTTTCGCCGCTATTGAAATGTGTAAAAAGAGGGGTGCTGCCCGGATTGTGGTTGCTGCACCGGTTTCCAGTCATAGTATGGATGAAAAACTGATTAATAAAGCGGATGAAGTGATTATACTCCATAAGCCCTATAATTTCTTTGCTGTGTCGCAGGTTTACGAAACCTTTAATAATCTTACCGACCAGGCAGCTTTGGAATTCATGGATCGCTGGGAAATGGAGAAAGGTGTTTTGAAAGAGGACTAGTTCTTAAAAATTGAAACGCAACCGTATAGGGTTTAAATATATTTGTTCGCCAACTGCAGGTATCCGTAAGCTTTGTTCAGCCACCGGGGTTCGTCCTTATAGGCGGGTTCTGTTACATGCCTTGCTACCAGGTATGCCCGCAGAAACGCTTTCTTGGTTTTATAAAAATGGATCAGGGATACGGGAATCGCGTCATTACTGAAATATTGGTAGTAATCTAAAAACAGTTGCCCTGTAACCGGACTTCCCATCATTTCGCATTCCATATCCAGGAAGGATAATTCTTCAGCTATGTCCATGATTCTTAAATCCCTGTTGAATTCCAATGCATCAATGATGGCGGGACGGGGATACAAAACGATATGTTCAGGTCTTAAATCTCCATGTGCTTCGATAATTCTTCCGTTGGCCATTCTGGTATCCAACAGTGCAGCCTGACTGGTAAGAAAATGGGTCAGATTATTATTAATATGTTCAATGAATTCAACCGGGAAATGATAAATGGGCATTAATAGTTCTGTACGCGTTGATATAACTTCATCCTGTAATTTCTTCCGGTACAAGGCCGGTTCCATGGTGACAGCGGGAGCATTTTTATAAAATTCGGTTAAAAGCCGGGCTGCCGCTTTCACTTTTGCTTCATCTGTTGTGTGATGTTTTAAGCCATAATCAAGAAAGTTTTCATCGGGTATGCGTTTCATTTTTACCAGCCATTCTACCACCCGTCCTTTTCCTTCTAACTGTAGTTTGTCTGCTTCATTCAGAACAAGCGGTATGATTCCCATATAAATAAACCCGGCCAGTTGTTTATTTAACCGGATTTCTTCCTCGCAATCTTGTAATCTGGCATCCAGTGTCCGGAAATCGAGAAACCGGTATACAACAGGTTTTTTAAGTTTATATACGAAATCGCCGGCCATGAAAATCCAGGACATGTGGGTTTCTTTTGTTTCCACTTTCAGAACCGGATGTGGATAGGCAAATGGTTGTTTTAAAAAGGTAACCTTTTCTTTCAGTTTCATTTCTTTTTCAGCTACAGGCAGGACGTCAGTATATTTTGTCATCAGCGAAAGGATTTATTCATAAAACAATTCTGTAAGGGAGCCGCTTTCATATATTCTTTTCATGGCTTCTGCAAAAAGCGGGGCCACATTCAATACGGTTAGTTTTTCTTTAATCCGGGTGTGCTCTAACCGGAAAGGGGGAATGGTATTGGTAATGATTATTTGCTGCAAAGCAGCTGTATGTAATATTTCGTCGGGACGGCCTGTAAAAAGGCCATGTGTCGCAAAGGCGATCACTTTTTTAGCCCCTGATTTTATGCAGGCGGTTGCGGCCCTTGCCAGCGTGCCGCCGGTGCTGACCAGGTCATCTACAATAATAACGGCTTTATCAGTAACATCTCCTGCAATCCGTTCACCTGTTACGACGCCACCACTCCGGTATTTTTCCATATACACAAGAGCCAACTCCCTGCCCAGGTGTTTTACCATCGTTTGCTGAAATTGTTCTGCTCTTTTAATGCCGCCAAAATCCGGTGACATAATTACCGGGTCCTCTTTTTTCAAAAATGGTAACATATAATTCGCGAATACATGTTTCGCTTCCAGGTTTTCTGCCGGAATACGGAATGCATTTTGAAATGCCTGTATATTATGCACATCCATGGTAACTATTCGATCGATCCCGGATGCTTCCAGCAAACGGGCTATATATCGGGTAGTCACCGGATCGCGGGGTTTTGTTTTACGGTCCTTCCGTGCATAACATAAATAGGGAATCACGGCTGTAACACTTTTTGCGGAAGCATCTTTAAGGGCGCCTGTAAAAAAGAGGAGGCGGCAGAGTTTGTCATTCACGCTTAGGGCTTCATCGCTATAAAGCGAATGAATTACAAATACCTCCTGGTTGCGGACATTTTCGAGGGGCCTGGATTTGTGTTCCCCATCCTCAAATTCCCTTTCTTCATGTGGACTTAATGGTAAATGAAGTTCTTTAGCGACCAGCTCACCAAAATTCCTGCTGCTGTTTAAGGCAAAAACTTTCATGTAAAACCTGTTTCAATATTCCGCTTCCTGTTTACTGTCCGTGCCATATAAGAATTTATAAGTTATGACCCCTGATTTGATGCATGCATCACACCGGCCTTATTTTAATCTTCAAAGGCATATTCGGGTTCTTCTATTTCAATCTTGCTTTCCACACCGATCACTCCGGGAGCTGACCATGCGGCTCTTTCTGCATCTTCCTTTTCCGCTATAGACCGGACATTTCCACGCAGGGTTACCCGGCTTCCGGAAACTTCAACAGTTATTTTTCCTGCATCTACGGTTGCACTGCGGTGAAAGGCGGCTTTTATCTTCTGCTGTATATCGGAAGGCTGAAACTTGGGTTTTACCGTAATCTGGTTCTTTACGGAACGTACGCCTGTTAAATTTTCAATAGCAGCTTTTGCATTGTCCCGCTGGTATTCCCATTCCACTTCGCCTTCAAGTTTCACATGGCCATCCTCTACTTTTATTTTAATTTTTTCTTCCTGTACAGCCCCATGCCATTTAAGGGCATTAAAAACAGCCTCTGCAATTTGGGCATCCGTTTTAGCAAAAGCCGGGGAAACGCTTATGTGAATGTCTTCCGCAATCGCTTTGACGCCGGAAACCCTTTTAGCCGCTTTCTCAGCCGCTATTTTCTTTGCATACATATCAACTTCCCCGGAAAGGGTTACGATACCGTTTTTAACAGCCACCCCGATTTCCGCAGTATTTAGAAAAGGCTCCCATTGGATTTCTTCCATTACGTCTTTTTGAATCTGAATATCGCTTTTCATAATTTGATATTTTAAAAGGTGATAAACCCCGTATTCAAAGGAACTAAAACCCGGATTCAATAACAATGACGGGCGTTACCGGTACGATTGATTTCAGATATATGAATTCGTTCATGCAATCGAACGGGTTGTTAAAAACAAATGAAAAAAAATAACTAATATTGCAAAAATTAATCAGTCACCCCCGATACATTTCTATGAAAACCTGTCTGCGTTTTGTTTTCCTGGTCCTGTCCGGATTTGTCTTCACCCATTGTAAAAGCGGCCTGGTCACTACGTCAAACGGCTGTTATGACCTGATCCAAAAGGCCCGGAACCAGAATGTATCCGGCGATTATTCAGATGCCCTGGCCAATTTCAATGAAGTACTTAAGAAATGCGATGCCTACGATGCAAAAGAAAAGGGGTATGCCGGCAAAGCGACTGCACTGAACGGCCTGCATCAATACAATGAAGCGCTGGGGGCCGCCGAAGCGGGGTTAAAAGTCGATAAAACAAGTATTGACAACCTTTTCGAAAAAGCCATCGCGGAACAGGGGCTTGGCATGAATGATGAAGCCAAAGCGAATCTGGCGATGATCATTTCCCTCACAGAAAAAAACCAAAATAAGGCAGAACGTGCCACCATATACGCGAAGATAGCTGCCATTGACAGCAGGCAGCAGCAGTATGCTGATGCACTGAACAATATAAAGCAGGCCATGTCTCTCGATCCTGCCAACGCGGATTTTTATATCCTTCAGGGCGACATGCTGAGTTCTTCCGGCAGGTATCCGGAAGCAATGGACAGTTACGATCAGGCGATCGGGAAGGGCAGGAGTGATGCGGTTGTCTGGAAGGCAAAAACAGAGCTTCTGGTACGAATGAATCAGAAAAAATATGGCACCGAGAATGCCTCCGTACTGGCTGCCAAAATGAATGCCTCTGAAAAGAAAAACCTCTGCGAGACCCTCAGAACGGCACAGGACCGGGGAATGAAGGATATCAATATGGATTTGCTGCAGGTTGCTGTTTGTAAATAATTTTCAAATTCAATACAAGTGAAAAAACTATTGTTTATTCCCGTTATGCTCATTATGCTGCTGCCTGCCTGTAAAAGCCTGAACAATACACAAAAGGGAACGGCCATTGGTGTGGCAGCCGGTGCCACGGCAGGTGCCCTGATCGGTGGCGGGGGTAAAAGTTCCGTATGGGGCGCATTGATCGGCGCGGCCGTTGGCGGCGGAGCAGGTTATATGATTGGCCACAAAATGGATAAGCAGGCCGAGGAAATTAAGCAGGCTGTTCCGGATGCCCGGGTTGAGCGCGTCGGGGAGGGGATCAATGTGACCTTCAATTCAGGTTTGCTTTTTAAAATCAATTCCAGTGTAATCAGTGACGAAGCAAAAACAGATCTTGAAAAAATAGCCGGCGTATTTATAAAATATCCGGATACGGACATTCTGATTGAAGGCCATACCGATAATACCGGAACATCAGCATATAATCTGGAACTTTCAAAAAAGCGTGCCTATGCGGTAAGCGAATTCCTCGGATCCAAAGGTGTTAACTCCAGTCGGTTTAATATAAAATGGTACGGAGAAACACAGCCCAAATATCCCAATGATACGGAAGCAAACCGTGCCCTGAACCGGCGTGTGGAAGTGGGCGTTATGGCAAATGACCAGATGAAAACCCAGGCAAAAGAAGGAACCCTTGACTGATTCCAGGTAATGGTATCATGCCGGGCGTTCGCTTCCTGCATTTCATGTCCCCTGGTAGTAAAATGTCAGGTTATAGAAATGGAATCCCCCCGTATCGGCCCGGATGCGCAGGTGATGTATGCCCTGGTTCAGTTGAACATTTCTTAGTGTAAGATTTTCCCTTTTTTCACCGGTTCCGGACGCCGTTACCCTTAGGGTTTCTGCCTGTTGCACGCCATTATCATAAACGGAGATCCCGCCCCTGTGGTCGGGTGAGGAAACGGATAACACCAGATTATATGTACCGGTCCTTTTCACATCTATGGTGTATTGCAGCCATTCCCCGTCTTCGATATGACCTACATAGTATCTTCCCCTTTGAACAGAATCCTCATAAATATCCACCCCGTCGTTCCGGTAGGTCCGGCCCCGGTTACCGATGCCCGGCTTTCCGGTTGATATGCTGTAATTGGCCGTATCCAGATCATAGTAAGCGACCCCATTTCTCCCCAGGTCATAGTCGACTGCTTCAATGACCGTCCCGGAAGTAATGATATGGGGCCTGAAGGGCAGCGCTTCATTACTGAAAGGCTGCCGGATCATCGCATCAATCACATCCCGGTGCACGATATTGTTTTCGCACCGGCTTTGGGCGGCCAGGTCCATCAGGCTTTTATAAACATCACCAGATGCGGGATGCTGATCCGTTTTACCATTCCAGAAATCGGCGAGCGCATCATAATCCGGGTTGGACCGTATCTGCAGGGGATTGTTATTACCCAGCTTTTTCAGGGGCCACCAGGACCATCCGATATTATTGGATTCGAACAGGCGGATGGCTTCTGTAAACCAGGTATTGGAATTTTCTCCTGTTTCACCCAGCCAGACCGGCACGTTGTACTGGTCGCGGTAATTTAAAATATGCTGAATGGACTGGAGGTCGTTTTGATTCCAGTATTTATGAAAGCTCAGAACCATATTGGGATCCCAGGGACCCAGCAGGCCATTATAATTATTCCCCCAGCCATTTCCTTCAATGATAATGATATGATTTTTATCTGCCTCCCGGATCGCCGCCGTAATATCTTCCAGCAGTTGTTTCAGCGGTATATTCTTCTTTTCTTTCAGTCCGTTGCGATCCTGTAATGTATCTTCAAATCCCCAGTTGGGTTCGTTTAAAATGTCATAACCTGCCACGGTGGTATCATCAGCATAACGCGCTGCAATTTGATGCCATAAGGCAATCGTCTTTTTCCTGTTTTCGCCGCTCTGCCACAAAGAAGGTTTTGACGGATCCCGGTCGGAAATGTTCAGGTCATTACCCTGTCCGCCGGGAGCGGCATGTAAATCAAGTATCACATACATCTGATTGGCCCTGCACCAGGATATCAGGCTGTCCGTTAAGGCAAAACCGGTCGTGAGCCAGGTATTTTTCCCCGGTACCGGTTCCTGATCTGCAGGCAGCGTAAACAGATTGTAATGCATGGGCAGGCGCACGGAATTAAATCCCCAGGCATGCAGGGAATCCATATCTGATCTGGTGGTATGGTTGGAAAGCCAGGATTTGTAAAAATCTGCTGTTTGTTGCGGGGTGAGCAGGGCCTCAATCCGCTGCCGGATCCGGTATTGCTGACCTTCTTTGTTAATGTGCAGCATATAGCCCTCCTGCACCATCCAGCCGCCAAGCCCGAT
>DHWT01000268.1:24556-25498 GCA_002413325.1 Chitinophagaceae bacterium UBA5175
TTCAGGGAGAAAAGGGTAAACAGGGAAATAGTAAACGCCTTCAAAAAGTTCATGACTACTGATATTTTCAAAAATGTATGTTATTTCCCCAAATATAAACGCATCAGTTAATTAAACTTAATTTCAACGTTTAATTCGGAATTTCGGCAGTTTAATCCATCGGGTAACTATGAGTCCTTTATTAATTTTTGTTATCATCCTGGTGTATTACTCCCTGCTCATGATCATTTCGGGATTAACGTCCAGGCATTCCCGGGATAACACGTTTTTTGACGGCGACCGCCGTTCGCCCTGGTTCCTCGTAGCATTCGGGATGATTGGTTCGGGTATTTCCGCCGTATCCCTGGTGTCTATTCCGGGGAATGTGGGGAATAACAACCTGTACTATTTCCAGTTCATCCTGGGTACCCTTGCCGGTTACCTGTTTATCGTGTTTATACTGACCCCCCTGTTTTATAAACTGAAGCTGGTTTCTATATATACCTATCTCAGGATCCGGTTTGGCGGCACCACGTACAAAACCGGCTCCCTGTTTTTCCTCGTATCCCAGTCCTTTGGGGCGGCGCTCCGGCTGCTGCTCTCCATAAAGATTTTACAGGCCGCTTTTTTCGATACGCTTCATATCCCTTACTTTTTAACCATCATCGGTGTATTGTTCCTGATCTGGCTGTATACCAATAAATCCGGTATCAAAACCATTGTGTGGACAGATGCCCTGCAGTCTTTTTTCCTTATTACGGTAATCATCATTTCCATTATCACGATCAAAAACTCGCTCGGATTGTCAACATCCGGCATGTTACGGTCAATCGTCCATCATCCGTATGCGAAAATATTTAACTGGGATATCCGGGCAGGCTCCAATTTTTTCAAACAATTCGTATCCGGTATGCTGATCACCATCGCCCTCGTGGGCCTCGATCAGAGCATGATGCAGAAAAC
>DHWT01000074.1 GCA_002413325.1 Chitinophagaceae bacterium UBA5175
CCTTATTAATTTTTTCCTGCTCTGGGGCTTATTCAAAATACTGAATATGGAGAGCGGATCTGCAAAGCACAGCCTGCTTGCGATGCAGGTTTTAATCTGGGTCATTTTTTACAGTTTCGATTATGTATATTTCAACAGGAAGAGCCCGATCCTGGCTGCTTTGTGGACGAATTTGGATTTTTTGATGGCCCTGTGTAGTCTGCTGATCACCTGGTATGCCGACCGGTACCTGGCTTATTGTTATCTTCCTCTTGGTGTATGGACTTTTTACGCCGGTACCGTAGCCGACTACCAGGCACTCTATAACGGGGACCCGGTTTTTGGAACCAAACCCCTGCTGAAGTATATCGAAAAATAAAAATCAAAAATGATTTTTTCAGAAGATTTTCAATGCGCGGGTTTTTTACTTTTCCCCTGCTTTTTCGACGCCGGCGGCGGCGTTTCCTGGTTCAGGACAGCTTTTGGAAATTCGCTGATGTAAAAAACCCCCTGCCTGAGCCTGCCACTGCCATTATTTTTTGTCCAGATATGCGTAATGATATAATGGCGGCTGCCTGTTTCTGCGGCAGTATTCTCTTCCTGGTAATAATAAACGCTGAAACGAAGATCTGAGCCGCGTCCGTAAGAATCACCGCCTACGAGGCCGATTGGCTGACCGGCCTTTACGGTCTGGCCCGGTTTTACCAGGGCGCTGTTTTTTTTCAGGATCCCATAGCGTGCAAAGGAACAATCAGACTGCACGATTTCAATAAAATTTTCCGTACCAATGCTGGTCTGTCCGGCATCATTGGCCCCGTTTTGATCCTGCAATTCGTTTACAATTCCCTTCCGGGCTGCATAAATGGTATCCCCGGGCTTCATTTTCAGCCGGACCACATACCAGGATGCGCTATCCGCGTTTTTATCCGGCGGAGCTTTTGCAGGCGGCCGGAAAGCAGTATCCGGTAGTTTGTCCGGCGACATTTCATAAAACTGTGCCTGTTTCCCGGGTGATATGGGCAGCAGGTACGTGAAACCGCGGTTCACCACCGGGTGCATACACCCCTTCTGATACCTGCTGTTGTAGCTGAACCGGACCGGGGCCGCCGCATCGAGAGGGGTTAAATTAAAAAGCCTGTTATACCCCGGTTTAACTTCCCCGTGAAAAGGCAGTGGCTGATCGGATTTTACATTTTGAAAACTGGTAAAACCCAGGTCCAGGATATAATGGCACCAGCCGTAATTAAAACAGGAGAATACATAACCGCCTTTAGCATCCGCCTCATATTTTATTTCGATCATTCTTTGGGAAAACAGACCCAGGCTGCTTAAAAACAGCCCTGAAAAAATCAAAAGGGATTTATATCTGCAGAAAAATGAGATCATCATTCTATAACCGGTATTCAATTTAGTGAATTAAAATCGTATGGGTTACCTGATCCATGAACGGCATGCCGGCGATGCCCGTTTTTCCGCCGCACCGTTCATTCATAATTCCATAACACGGGCTTCATACTGAATTCATATTCGGTTTGTTATTTTGTATGGCCTTATTCCTTCATCGAATCATCAACCCGTATGAAAATATTATATGCCATACAGGGCACGGGCAATGGCCATCTCAGCAGGGCACGGGAGATCATTCCCCTGCTGCACAAAAAAGGTGAAGTCGACCTGCTCATCAGCGGAACACAGGCCGATGTGGAACTACCATTTCCCGTCAAATACCGGTTCAGGGGACTATGTTTTGTTTTCGGTAAAAAAGGGGGTGTTGATGTGATGGCCACGTATAGAAAAAGCAACCTGAAAAGACTTTATCAGGAGATCAGGAGCCTGCCCGTCGAAAACTATGATCTGGTCATCAGCGATTTTGAACCGGTCAGCGCCTGGGCATGCAGGAGAAAACATAAACATTGCGTGGGGCTGAGTCATCAGGCTGCCGTCATCCACAAAAACGCGCCTAAACCGGAAAAAACAGACCTGCTCGGGAATGCCATCCTGCATCATTATGCGCCGGTTTCGAAAGCTTACGGCTTTCATTTTGGCGGATACAGCCAGGATATTTTTACGCCGGTCATCCGAAGTGAAATCAGGAATTCCACCGCTGAAATTCAACCACACTATACCGTTTACCTGCCTGCCTATTCAGATAAAAGAATGATCCGGGTATTGTCTGAAATAAAAAATATTGAATGGCAGGTCTTCAGCAAACACAGTAAAAAAACCTACCGGGAAAGGAACTGTTTCATCCGACCGATAGAAAATGATGCATTTATAGAGAGCATGGTCAGTTGCACCGGCATCCTTTGCGGTGCCGGATTCGAGACCCCCGCCGAAGCCCTCTTCCTGAAAAAAAAGCTCCTGGTCATACCGATGAAGGGCCAGTATGAGCAGCAATGTAACGCAGCTGCCATCGCCACATTAGGTGTTCCCGTTCTGAAATCCCTCAAAGAAAAACACCTGGGTAAAATAAAGTCCTGGACGCAACAACCGCAGTCGGTTCCGGTATCATTCCCGGATATCACGGAAGAAGTCATAGACCGGGTTATCAGGGAAAATATTTCAACAGGAACCCGGGTAACCCGTACCCTGGGCAATGGCATTCATTCAGTAAAAGCGCTGAAAGAAAAGAGCCTGAAACGCATCTTAAAACAATCGGGCGACCCACATGCCATGTAACCGGGTAGCATTCGGCGATGATTTCTACTGGGGCGTA
The DNA here is from genome assembly GCA_002413325.1 of Chitinophagaceae bacterium UBA5175. Taxonomy (GTDB): domain Bacteria; phylum Bacteroidota; class Bacteroidia; order Chitinophagales; family Chitinophagaceae; genus Puia. The sequence goes on from DHWT01000074.1 coordinate 2,696, forward strand.
TCTACGTCGGCTTACCAGATTGAAGGTGCCCACCATACCGATGGAAAGGGCGACTCCATATGGGATGCTTTCTCCCGGAATAAGAAAAAAATCCGGGGCGGCCATCACGGAAATATTGCCTGCGATTTTTATAACCGCTTCCCCGGGGATATTCAACTGATGAAACAGCTGCATATTCCCAACTACCGGTTTTCGATTTCCTGGAGCCGGATCTTTCCCCAGGGTACGGGTACAGTAAATGAGGCGGGTGTGGATTATTATAACCGCCTGATAGACGGCTGCCTCACGCAGGGTATCCAACCCTGGGTCACTTTATACCATTGGGACCTCCCGCTGGCACTCGAACAGAAAGGCGGATGGACCAACAGGGAAATTCTCAACTGGTTTGGTGATTATGTTGCATTTTGTGTTCAACAATTCGGTGACCGGGTAAACCGCTGGATGATATTGAATGAACCCGTGGTATTTACCGGAGCCGGATACTTTTTAGGCGTTCATGCACCCGGTAAAAAAGGGCTGAATTCTTTCCTGGCCGCCGCACATCACGCAGCCCTATGCCAGGCAGCGGGAGGCAGGATCGTGAAAAGTCTGTTTGGCCGGGCCCTGGTTGGATCCACTTTTTCATACTCCCATATAGAACCTCACCGTGAAAATGAAAAAGACCGGGCTGCCGTAAAAAAAACGGACGCGCTCCTGAACCGGCTATTCATAGAACCCCTGCTGGGCATGGGTTACCCGGTGCAGGATCTGAAAATATTACAACGCATTGAAAAATATTATAAAGACGGGGACACCGCGAAACTGGCCTTCAACCCGGATTTTGCCGGACTGCAGAATTATA
>DHWT01000322.1:0-3756 GCA_002413325.1 Chitinophagaceae bacterium UBA5175
GCGCCAGGATCTCTGCTGAATGTCCACCTCCGCCAAAAGTGCAATCAACATAGACCCCGTTCGCCCTGATCTTCAAACCGTCCATCGCTTCTGAAAGCAATACGGGTATATGATATGCGGGATTGGGATCCCTCATATGGTTCATTTATCGGGTTTGCCATTCATCACTTCATTGGCCAGGCCGCTGAAATCATCCGGTGAAAAGGTTTCAAAGAACTGTTGGTACTTAACTTTATCCCAGATTTCCATCTTGTTGACTGCCGTAACCAGCACAATATCTTTTTCGAGCCCCGCATATTCTTTCAGGTTCTGGGGTATCAGCAACCTGCCCGCTCCATCCAGTTCCATCATGGTGGCCCCGTTTAAAAAATATCTCCGGAATGACCTTACCTTCGGATCAAAATCATTCAATTGGCTGATCTTTTCAAAAATGGGCTCCCAGCTTTTCATGGGATACAAACCCAGACATTTTTCAAAACCCCGGTTTATGACAAAAGAACCTGCTTCCTCACCGGTTTGCTTTTTCAGCGAAGCCGGCAGGAGAAACCGCCCCTTTGCATCGAGCGTTACCTCGTATTCTCCAAGAAAACCATTCATTTATAAGGACTTGAAACAATGTTCTAAATAATTAACACAAAATAACACTTTTTCCCACTTTACAAACTAATTTGGCAGATTTTAATTTTTCCACAGAATTCAATTATGCTGCATCGCCACGTGGGTATGGGTTTGGGGCGAAAAAATTCAATAATTGCCCGTAAGTCCTGTGTATAACATGTTAATCAGTGTGAATATCTGTGAATAAATCAGCTCCCATGTCTCGGATCACTCCCTTTCCCGAAGCGCTTTCCATGGATTCTTTCGGATACGATTTACCCGATGAAAAAATTGCGCGTTACCCCCTGGAAGAAAGGGACCGCTCCAAACTCCTGGTCTGGAGGGCTGGGCACATGGAAGAAGGATCCTATGCAGGTCTCGCCGGTTTCCTGCCGGCTCCTTCCCTGCTGGTATTTAACAATAGCCGTGTAGTGGAGGCACGGATTTTATTTCAGAAAAAAAGCGGCGGGCAAATAGAAATTTTCTGTCTGGAACCGCATGCTTCTTTGGAAAGCATTTCAAAAGCCATGATGCAGACCGGCCGCGTTTTGTGGACCTGCCTGATCGGCGGGGCTTCCAAATGGAAACGCGGACAGGTGCTTGAGAAGCAAATTCGGGAAACCAGGCTGGAAGCCCGTTTCATCGAAAAAAGAACCGGGGATTTTACCGTTGAATTCACCTGGACTCCTGCCAGCCTGCCTTTTGCAGCCGTATTACAGCAGCTGGGTTCGATCCCGCTGCCCCCCTATCTGAAAAGGGCGGCTGACCGGTCGGATGCAGAAAGATACCAAACCCTCTACGCCCTGGAATCTGGCTCTGTGGCGGCTCCCACAGCCGGCCTGCATTTCAGTGAAAAAATATTCCGTTCCCTCGCTTCAAAAGGGATTCATACTTTGTACTGTACACTGCATGTGGGTGCAGGCACTTTTATGCCGGTTAAAAGCAAAAAGTTATCTGATCACCACATGCATGAGGAATTTATTGAAATGTCTGCCGAAGCCCTTGAAGACCTCATTTCAAAAATGCACGAACCGGTGATCGCCGTTGGCACCACTTCTTTGAGAACCATTGAAACGCTTTACTGGCTTGGACTACAGGTGAGCAGGAATAAAAATATAACAGCGCAGGACCTGCACCTTGACCAGTGGGTTCCCTACCGGCAGGCGGCCGATATACCCGCCGAAGAAGCCCTGCATCTTTTACTGGAATGGATCCGGCGTCAGCCGGGGAAAAAACTGGTTACCAAAACACAATTGTTCATCGTTCCCGGTTACCGGTTTCAAATCGTGCGGGGTCTCATTACCAATTTTCATCAGCCCCATTCCACTTTGCTGCTGCTGGTGGCCGCCCTGGTCGGGCCCGCATGGAAAAGCGTCTATTCATGGGCGTTAGAACATAATTACCGGTTTTTAAGCTATGGGGATGGATGCCTTTTTCTGCCCTGACAGGCCGGGGAGCTCCGGGATTAGGGCATTTATTTTTATATGATGGTGTCGGAAGTTTTTTCCTGGCGGATGAGCGGGATCTCCAGTGTGAACGTGGTTCCTTTGCCTACGGTACTTTCCACCCTGATCCGCCCATTGTGTGCGTCCACGACGGATTTCACGTAACTGAGTCCCAGCCCGAATCCCTTCACATTATGCACGTTGCCCGTATGGGCGCGGTAAAATTTTTCAAAAATACGGCGCTGGGTTTCCTTGGTCATCCCGATCCCGTTATCCTCTATTCGGACAGCCATATTTTTTCCGGAACGGTGGGTCTGGATGCGGATCACCGGCTTCTCCCTCGAATATTTGATCGCATTATCCACGAGGTTTGAAATCAGATTGGTAAAATGGACTTCGTCAGCTTCTGCTACATCATGGCCTTCCTCCAGTTGCAGGATCACTTTGGCGTGGATTTCTTCCAGCTGAAGTTTAAAATTATCCATCACCCGCCGGATCACTTCGTTTACATGCAGGGGATGCAGGTTGAGTTGCAGTTCCTGGCGGTCGATCAGGGCGGCTTGCAGGATGGTTTCCACCTGCTTGTTCATACGCCGGTTTTCCTCCTTGATGATGCCGCTGAAATAGGCAGATTTTTCCCTGTCGAAAACCACTTTCTCATTACGCATGGCATCCACGGCCAGGGAGATGGTGGCCAGCGGTGTCTTAAATTCATGCGTCATATTATTGATAAAATCATTTTTGATTTCGCTCAGTTTTTTCTGCCGAAGCAAAGTGCTCACAGTTACATAAAAGGCGCTGATGATGACCAGGGTAAAAAAGATGACGCCGAAAATCATCCACCGCATTTGTTTCATAACGACCGATTTATAATCCGGTACCACGATGGACAGGGTCTCGAAGGGATCGGGGCCGCTGAGTTCTGTGCTGTTGGTAAGCAGCGGCAGCAGGGTTTGCAGGTTATGAATGGTATCTTTCAGGGCTTCAAAGTAATTCGCCGATCTCAATTCGTAAGTATTCGAGAATATCGACCCGTTGATACCCCCTTCTGAAAAAATGCAAAACTCAAATTTTGTATCTTTTAATCCGCGGTACGCAAAAGCCTTGCGCAATTTGTCTGTCATTTCCTGGTAACTGAATTTTTGAGAAATCAGGGGTGGCCGCATCAGTTCCTCCATGAATTGTTCCGAAGGCCTGAATCCAAAACCCTGGGGGGCGCGAAGCAACTGCGAACCCGAAAGCGCCGTTTTCTTATATTCGATGAGATCGCTTGCAACATCAGTCGTTACGTCCACCAGTTTATGATGCAGTTCCTCTTCCTTGTTTTCGACCATGGTCGTAATCCAGTTCCACTGGATATAAATAATGCCCACCAGAGAAAGACTGATCAGGATAAAGATGATTGTAAAATTTTTCTTCAAGAGAACAGATGTTTAAACGGAATGTGAACCAGGGACTGCTTTAGCCAGGTGGCAAATTTATTAAACAATTATCCTTCAGATTAGTTAATTTACGATATGGAGAGTCCCGCGGCAGGTATATTGCTGATCGCTGACCCGTTTCTGAAAGATCCCAATTTTAAAAGGTCGGTTATTTTCCTTTGCGAACACCAAAGCGAGGGGAGTTTCGGTTTTCTGCTCAATAAAACCTACGAATACAGTTTAAAAGACCTTGTAAACAATGCGGACGACCTGGATATTCCCGTTTATTTCGG
>DHWT01000322.1:4079-4951 GCA_002413325.1 Chitinophagaceae bacterium UBA5175
GGATACCCCGTAACCGAAGGCATTTACTGGGGCGGGAATTTTGAAAAAGCGCTGGAACTCATTCGTTCCGGGGAAATCCAGACCTCGAAAATCCGCTTCTATATCGGTTACTCAGGCTGGGCGGGCGGACAGCTCGAAGATGAATTGAAAGAAAAATCCTGGCTGCCTGCAAAAGCCAGCCAGAATCTCATTTTTCACAAAAAAACAGAAGAAATCTGGAAAGATGCCATCCGGCACCTGGGCGGGAACTACCTGATGATGATCAATTTCCCCATCGACCCACAGCTGAATTAGCTTAATGATCCATGGACATATACCAACAACCTACATGGCTTTTGCACCTTCCGCCAGAACGGTAACCCGGTTTCCGATTACTTCCATAAAACCACTCCGGATTTCAAAAAAAGTGGTATGGCTGCGGTCGTTCAGGACCTTAATGCGCCCGCTTTTCAAAGCACTTATGAGGGGTGCGTGTTTGTCCAGCACTTCAAAAGATCCGGTTACACCGGGCAATTGAACGCCGTAAACCTCATCACTGAAGAGTTTACGTTCGGGAGTAAGTATTTCGAGCTTCAATTTGAAAAATTGAAAATTTGAAAAATTGAAAATTATACCTGTGCCTGGGCCATCATCTTCTTGCCCTTCTCAATCGCGTCGTCAATCGTGCCCACCAGGTTAAACGCAGCCTCCGGATAGTCGTCCACTTCCCCATCCATGATCATATTGAACCCGCGGATGGTTTCTTCAATCGGCACCAGCACCCCTTTCAGACCGGTAAATGCTTCCGCCACATGGAAGGGCTGTGAAAGGAACCGTTGTACTTTACGGGCACGGGCAACAGTTAATTTATCTTCGTCGCTCAGTTCATCCAG
>DHWT01000322.1:5265-36710 GCA_002413325.1 Chitinophagaceae bacterium UBA5175
GTTGGCACAATCATAATGTGCATCGCCCACTATTTTCGGGGTCAGGATACGGGATGTGGAATCCAAGGGATTCACCGCCGGGTAAATACCCAGATCCGCAATTTTACGATCCAGTACCGTAGTGGCATCCAGATGCGCAAACGTGGTGGCGGGCGCGGGGTCGGTCAGATCATCGGCCGGTACATAAACCGCCTGTACTGAAGTGATGGACCCGTTTTTAGTCGATGTGATCCTTTCCTGCATCAGCCCCATTTCCGTGGCAAGTGTCGGCTGATAGCCTACGGCGGAAGGCATACGTCCCAGGAGGGCCGATACCTCGGATCCGGCCTGTGTGAAACGGAAGATATTATCTACGAAAAACAAAATGTCGCGTCCCTGTCCCTTTCCATCCCCGTCGCGGTAATATTCGGCGATGGTTAATCCGCTGAGAGCCACACGGGCACGGGCGCCGGGTGGTTCATTCATCTGGCCGAATACAAAAGTTGCTTTGGATTCAGACAGTTCTTTCATATCCACCTTTGAAAGATCCCATCCGCCGTTTTCCATGCTGTGTTTGAAATTTTCGCCGTATTTCATGATACCGGCCTCAATCATTTCACGCATCAGGTCGTTCCCTTCGCGGGTGCGTTCCCCTACCCCGGCAAATACGGAAACACCCGCATAAGCCTTGGCAATATTATTAATGAGCTCCTGGATCAGTACGGTCTTTCCGACACCGGCACCACCGAAGAGACCGATCTTTCCACCTTTGGCATAGGGTTCAATCAGGTCAATGACTTTAATACCCGTAAATAAAATCTCGGTGCTCACGCTGAGATTTTCAAAAGAAGGTGGTTTACTGTGAATGGGTCTGCCATTCACCTTGGATACAGGTGGCAAACCATCGATCGGATCACCGGTAACATTAAATAGCCTGCCTTTAATGGCATCCCCGACAGGCATGGAAATGGGAATACCGGTATCCAGAACTTCCAGGCCCCGCACCAGCCCTTCGGTACCATCCATGGCGATACAACGGACACTGTCTTCTCCCAGATGCTGTTGTACTTCCAACACGAGGGTATCTCCGTTCGGTTTCTTCAATTCCAGGGCATTATATATTTCCGGAAGTTTGCCCACAAACTGAACGTCTATAACCGCACCGATAATTTGTTTAATCTTGCCTGCATTTGGCATATAGCGTATTTAAAAATGTGACTTGAAAATCGGCTGCAAAGGTAAGTGTCCGGACCCGGAATTCCGCAATGAAAAACCAAGTATTTTTACCGCGTTCAACACTTTATACATGCAAATATTAAAAGTTCAGGACCGAAACCAATCCCGCGAATTCATTCAGGTGAATGTGGATATCCTGGGCAGGCTGCCGGGATATATCCAGCCGCTTGACAAGGACATTGACCAGGTTTTCGATCCGGAAAAAAATAAGGCCTTCCGGCACGGAGAAGCGGCCCGCTGGATCCTGAAAGACGAAGACGGCCGGCTGCTGGGCCGAATCGCTGCTTTCGTGAATAAAAGATACAAAACCCGGGGTGATGAATTTCCGGTAGGCGGCATCGGCTTTTTCGACTGTATCAATGACCAGGACGCGGCAGACCGGCTTTTTGACGTAGCCCGGCACTGGCTGCTTCAGCGGGGCATGGGCGCCATGGACGGCCCCATCAATTTCGGAGAAAGAGATGCCTGGTGGGGACTGGTTACGGAAGGTTTTCATGAACCTCTGTACCGCATGAATTTCAATGCCCCTTATTACCAGGCCCTGTTTGAAAATTACGGGTTCAGGGTATTTTTTGAACAGATCTGTTTTGGTATGGATCCTAAAAAACCATTCAGCAGGAAACTCATGGAACGGCATACCCAGGTGGCGGCGGATCCGTCTTTCCGGGCCGCCCATATAGTTAAAAAAAAGCTGGATCTCTATGCCGGGTATTTCACGGAAGTCTATAATAAAGCCTGGGCCGGCCACGGCGGTATGAAACAATTGAAAATTGAACAGGTAAAACACCTGTTTCACCAAATGAAACCCTTTATGGAAGAGCGACTGATCTGGTTCGCTTATCACAACGACCAGCCTATCGCCATGTTTGTGAATATTCCCGATCTCAACCAATGGTTCAAATACCTGAACGGAAAATTCGGACTGCTGCAGAAACTGAAATTTCTGTGGCTGGTCAAAACGAAGAAGAATAAGAAATTCATCGGCCTGGTTTTCGGCATCATTCCCGAATACCAGGGCAAGGGTATCGATTCCTTTATGATCGCTGAAACCGGCAAAATGGTACTTACACTTCCCTATACGGAATATGAGATGCAGTGGGTGGGCGATTTCAATCCGAAAATGATCAATATGGTCCGGACCATGGCTGATACCTTCATGAGCAGGAAACTCAAAACCTACCGTTATATTTTCGACCGCACCCTGGAATTTAAAAGACATCCCGTCTTATAAAACTTTATTATTATTGCAGCGAAAAGATTCCGGAGGACATTGGTTTATGAACAAATTCATCGTTTCTGCCAGGAAATACAGACCACAGCTTTTTTCAACCGTTGTTGGTCAGTCACATATCACAACGACGCTTAAAAACGCCATCCGCAACAAACAACTGGCCCATGCTTTTTTATTCTGCGGACCACGCGGGGTAGGCAAAACAACCTGTGCACGTATCCTGGCAAAAGCCATCAACTGCGAAAACCCGGCGGCAGACGGGGAAGCCTGTAACACCTGCCATTCCTGCGTTTCCTTTAATGAAGGCAGCTCCCTGAACATTCACGAACTGGATGCCGCCAGCAATAATTCGGTAGACGATATCCGGGCACTGGTGGACCAGGTGCGTTTCGCCCCCCAGCCCGGAAAATATAAAGTCTATATTATCGATGAGGTTCATATGCTCAGTTCAGCGGCTTTTAATGCCTTCCTGAAAACACTCGAAGAGCCGCCTGCCTATGCCATTTTCATCCTTGCAACCACAGAGAAGCACAAGATCCTGCCCACAATCCTCAGCCGCTGCCAGGTATTTGACTTCAAACGGATCACCAACCAGGATATCATGGACCACCTCCTGGAAATCTGTGAAAAAGAAAATATCCCGGCCGATAAATCTTCTCTTGAAATCATTGCGCAGAAAAGCGAAGGCTGTATGCGCGACGCCCTCAGCATCATGGATAAGATGGTGAGTTTTTCGGATGGCAGACTCACGTATGCCGATACGCTCGAACACCTCAACATCCTGGATGCCGGTTATTATTTTCAATTGCTCGCTGCCATCCGGGAACAGCAGTTATCGGAGGCCCTGTTGATCTTTGACGAAATCAACCGCAAGGGATTTGAAGGGGATTTATTTTTGAACGGGTTTGCCGAATTTATCAGGAACCTGCTGATTTGCAGGAACGAAAAATCGGCCCGCCTGCTGGAAGTGGTGGAAGATTTCAAACAAAAATATATTGAAGAAGCCAAAAGGACGGATACAGCGTACCTGGTCAGTGCGCTGAATGTACTGAACGAATCAGAAATATATTATAAAGCCGCCAGGAATAAAAGATTACATGTGGAGCTGGCGCTGATTAAGCTGGCTTATTTGAACCAGGCCCTTCATTTGTCGCAGGGAGCGACCGAAAAAAAAAAGGGGACTGATTCCGTAAAACCGGTGGCCTACCGGGTGATTGCTCCCCTGGGTATCAAAGAAAAAAAACCGGCTGAGACCGGGCCTCCCCCAAAGTCTGAACCGGTTTCTCAAAAACCGGTTCCGGTTCCGCTGAGTGAACCGGGCCCGAACCGGGACACAGAAGAATCCAAAACGGCTGTACCTGTGCCAACGAGCCTGGGTGCGCTGTCTAAAATCCGCCAGGAAGTGGTAAACCGGAAATCAGCCGCCGGTTCCGGCGAAACAAAACCACTGGAATCTACCCTGCTGACGGAAATCTGGAGCCAGTTTACGGCCGATCTGAAAAAAAATAAAAATTCCGCAGCCCAGAGTTTTGAAGGCGCCGGACTCCGCATCCTGGATGAACAGCGGTTTGAAATCCTGACAAATAATAACCTCGAGCAGCGTTTTATAGAACAGGAAAAAAGAAAACTCTCGGATTTACTGCAGGAGCGGTTTCAGAATAAGAACCTTTCATTTTCCGTTTTGGTCCGCGAACAATCTGCCCCTGAATCACCCATGGAAAAAACCTGGAGTAAAAGGGAACAGTTCCACCAGATAGCTGAATTATACCCGCTTGTAAAGGAACTGAAGGATAAACTAAAACTGGAACTCGACTACTGACCCGGTATTCTGTAACTATTCTTTTTCAGTTAATTGTTAAAATCCCGGAATTTGATCCCCCTGATTTTGCTTAGATTTTGATTTGCAGGAACTTTACATATTCATATGGCAGGAAATACCAAGACCCAGATTTTTCAAACAAGCTCTTCATCCCGTTGGTCCCGTTTTATCTGGAGCAGCCGCCTCATCGCCCTGTTTGTAGTGCTGGCCATTGTAACCATTCTGATAACTCTGACCCGGGTTTATACACCGTCGCTTCCGAGAATGATCGGGGCACAGGAAAAAGAAGCGCTGCTCGACAGTTCCAGCTGGCTTTTCAATAAGAGCAAGATTGGCAGGCAATACGGAGGTTTCCGGAAATATATCAATGAAAAAGAAGCGTACCGGATGGGCGGCTATCCCATTCCGAAGAGATTCAGAAAAAGGAACGGTATTATCGTACAGGCCGATTCCAGTTTCTATTCTTTTAAGAAATTTTCTGCCGGCATCCGTGCCGGTTTTTATGTAAACTGGTCTCCGACTTCCTTTACATCCCTTGAACAAAATATCTCCCACATGAATCTGGTTTTACCAGAATGGTTCTTCCTGGATCCCGGCACCGATACCTTGTATACCAACATAGATCAAAAGGCCCTGGATTTTATGGCTAAGGCAGGCGTGAAAGTGTTGCCCCTGCTCACTAATAATTATAAAGGGGTTTTCCGTGGAGACGTGGTTCACCGCATTCTCAACAACCAGGGAAAAAGGGACCGCCTGATTGATGATATTATCAGGAACCTTGAATTATATAAGCTCGACGGAATCAATATTGACTTTGAGGACCTGCAGGAAAAAAAGAACGAAGTGCTGGTACAATTTCAGAAAGCACTTTATGAAAAAATGCACGCGCGGGGACTGCTGGTTACAGAGGATGTAACCCCTTTCAACGAGGATTATAATTTTAAGGAACTGTCCAGGTTTAACGACTACATCATTCTCATGGCTTACGATCAGTATTCCGACGGGACCGGACCCGGAACCATCTGTCACCAGAAATGGATTGAAGGGGCGGTGGATGATGCATTGAAAAAAATCCCGTCCGACAAACTCGTTCTCGCACTCGCGGGCTTTGGATATGACTGGAAAATGGATGATACCGGGAAAGTACTCTCGGTGGCTCCCATCAGTTACCAGGATGCCCTCACCCTGGCGCGGAGTTACGACGGGAAAATCAAATTCGATAACGATTCCTATAACCTGCATTTTGTTTACGACGATGACTCGGGTTCGACACACCAGGTCCATTTCACCGATGCGGCGACCACATTCAACTCTATGCGTTTTGCCCAGGAAACCGGGCTGGGTGGCGTGGCCCTCTGGCGCCTGGGAAATGAAGATCCCCGCATGTGGGACTTTTATGACCACGACATGAGCAAAGACAGCCTGCACAATTTTGATTTTCATTTATTTACCACCGTGAAAACCCTGAGCCTGGATGAGACCCCCGCATACTCGGGTGAGGGGGAGGTACTCGATGTGATCGGGGGCCCGACCAGCGGTAAAATCACCCCGGAACTGGATACCACCGAATTGCTCATATCGGAGGAATCCTACGACAGTCTTCCGTCCAAATGGGTGGCAAAAAAATACGGAACCCGGGACAAGAAGAAACTGGTGCTTACTTTCGACGACGGACCGGATCCCCTTTATACCCCCAAGATTCTCGACATCCTGAGCAGGGAAAATGTCCCGGCCGCTTTTTTTCTTGTCGGCATCAATGCGGAAAATAATATCCCGATCGTAAAGAGAATCTTCAGGGAGGGCCATGAAATTGGCAATCACACCTTTACGCATCCCAATATTGCCAAGGTCAGTAAGAAACGTGCAGTCGTTGAAATGGATGCTACACGGTTACTGATAGAATGTATCACCGGCCATTCCACGGTATTGTTCCGGGCTCCGTATAATGCGGATTTCGAGCCCCAAAAAGCGGAAGAGCTGATTCCGGTGGCCATTGCCCGCGAAAAAAATTACCTGGATATCGGTGAATCCATCGATCCGCTGGATTGGGAACCGGGCACTTCGGCAGATTCCATTGTTGCCCGGGTGATTTCAGAAAAACAGCGGATGACCAACCTGAACCTCAGCGGAAATATCATTCTCCTGCATGATGCCGGAGGGGACAGCCGACAGGCCACCGTGGATGCGCTTCCCCGCATCATACATTATTTTAAGGAAAGAGGTTACCAGTTTACGACAATCGCCGATCTGCTGGGAAAGAAAAAAGAAGACCTCATGCCTTCTGTTCCCAGGGGCAGCGGATATTACCTGCTGCAGTTAAACTATTTTCTTGCGGTTTCCGCCTATCTCGGCAGTCATATCCTGACTTCTGTATTCATTGTATTTATCATACTTTCCCTTCTACGCATCCTGTTCATGGCAGTCGTTGCAACCAAACAGCATCGCTGGGAAAAAGAATTTAACTTAAAACCGTTCTGGAAACCAGACGGTACGGATGCACCCCTGGTCAGTATTATTGTTCCTGCCTTTAATGAAGAAGTTAACGCCGTCAGTTCAGTAGAAAATTTACTGAAAACGGGCTATCCGCGCTTCGAAATTATATTTGTGGATGATGGAAGCAGGGATGCTACGTACAGCAAAGTAAAAAATACATTCCGGGGAAATTCAAAGGTGCAGGTCTTCTCCAAACCCAATGGTGGTAAGGCCTCGGCCCTGAACTTTGGCATTCAGCGTTCTGGCGCGGACTTCGTGATTTGCATTGATGCGGATACCAAACTGATGCCTGATGCCGTGTCCAGACTCATGATGCATTTTGGCAATGTGGAATACCCTGACGGTAAGCAGGTGGGTGCCGTTGCCGGTAATGTAAAAGTGGGTAATAAAGTCAACCTGCTCTCCCGCTGGCAATCCATCGAATATATCAGCAGCCAGAATTTTGACCGGAAGGCATTTGCCTACGTGAACGCCATTACGGTGGTTCCCGGTGCCATCGGCGCTTTCCGAAAATCGGCCATCGAAGAAGCCGGCGGTTTTACTACCGATACCCTGGCTGAAGACTGTGACTTAACGATCCGGTTGCTGCGTTGCAATTATATTGTAGCCAATGAAAACAGCGCCATCGCGATGACGGAAGCACCGGAAACCGTGAAAATGTTTATTAAACAGCGTTTTCGCTGGAGTTTTGGCGTGATGCAGACTTTCTGGAAAAACCGGGATATGCTTTTCAGTACCAGCAATAAATCACTTGGATGGATTGCCTTACCGAATATCCTGCTCTTCCAGTATATCATTCCGTCAATCATTCCCCTGGCCGACTTCTTTATGCTCGTCGGGCTCTTAACTGGAAATGCCGCCCGGATCGGGACCTATTACCTGCTGTTTATGGCTGTGGACCTGGCGGTGGCTATCCTGGCTTTCAGCTTCGAAAAGGAAAAACTGATCAAACTGGTCTGGCTCATTCCTCAGCGGCTGGTCTGGCGCTGGCTCATGTGGTATGTGCTGTTCAAATCCATCCGGAGAGCCCTCAAAGGAGAGTTGCAGCACTGGGGTGTTCTCAAGCGCACGGGGAATGTAAAGGAAATTCCGGCACTTCAAAGAGGATGATCCGGTGACCTCCATGCATTTCACGTTTTTGCCTTAATTTCGAAGTTCCAAAAATTCAAAATTATCCAGTTTTATGGCTGAAGTTATTTTAATGCCGCGGCTTAGTGATACCATGACGGAAGGTGTGATCGCTGCCTGGCATAAAAAAGTGGGTGACAATGTGAAAAAAGGCGACCTGCTCGCGGAAGTGGAAACCGATAAGGCAACCATGGACCTGGAAAGTTATAAAGACGGAACCCTGCTGTTTACCGGCACCGGCAAGGGAGGTAAAATCCAGGTGAACGATTTACTGGCAATCATCGGAAAACCCGGAGAAGATATCAGCGCCCTCGTGAAAGGCGGTACTGCACCTGCTTCAGCACCTGCTTCAGCGCCTGCTGCTGCGCCTGCTGCTGCCGCTCCGGTAGCTAAGACGCCCGCTGCTGCACCCGGACCGGACCTGGCATCCATGCAGGAAGTGATCCTGATGCCCCGGCTCAGTGATACCATGACGGAAGGGGTCATTGCATCCTGGCATAAAAAAATAGGCGACACCGTTAAAAAAGGAGATATACTGGCCGATATCGAAACCGATAAGGCGACCATGGAACTGGAAAGTTATAAGGAAGGAAAATTATTATATGCGGGCGCAGAAAAAGGTCAGAAAATTGCGGTGAATGATTTACTGGCCATCATTGGCGAAGAAGGAAAAGTAAATGTGCAGATGATCGTGGATGCGGCAAAAAATAAAGGAGGCGCCCCCGCAGCTTCTTCGGCCCCCGTGGCCGAACCCGTTACTTCAAAAGCAACACCTGAACCGGCGGCAGCGACTTCACATTCCCTGAACGGCGATGGCCGGATTAAAGCCTCCCCGCTGGCAAAAAAGCTGGCTTCTGAAAAAGGCATCGACCTTACAAAACTGCAGGGAAGCGGAGACTATGGACGGATTGTAAAAAAAGACGTAGCTGAATTCAGCCCGGCTGCTTCCGCCCCCGCAGCTCTAATACCAGGTACGGGTCCGACTGCACCCGCCGGCCAGGTCAGCTTTGATGATGTGCCGGTTTCCCAGATGCGCAAGGTCATTGCGAAAAGACTGGCAGAAAGCAAATTCACTTCCCCGCATTTTTATCTGACCATATCCGTCGATATGGACCAGGCTGTGAGCAGCCGCGTAAAAATCAACGAGACATCACCGGTAAAAATATCTTTCAACGATTTCGTTCTCAAAGCCACCGCACTGGCTTTGAAAAAACATCCGGCCGTTAACAGCAGCTGGATGGGAGATAAAATCCGGATGAATCACCATGTCAATATCGGCGTGGCGGTAGCAGTGGAAGATGGCCTGCTGGTTCCGGTGGTCCGTTTCGCAGACGGCAAATCTCTTTCACAGATATCAGCAGAAGTAAAAGAATTCGCAACAAAAGCAAAAAATAAAAAATTACAGCCGGCCGACTGGGAAGGAAGCACATTTACCATTTCCAACCTGGGAATGTTCGGGATAGATGAATTTACAGCCATTATCAACCCGCCCGATGCCTGTATCCTGGCGATCAGCTCCATTCAACAGATCCCCGTTGTGAAAAACGGAACAGTGGTTCCCGGCCATGTGATGAAACTGACCCTGAGCTGTGACCATCGTGTAGTAGACGGGGCAACCGGCGCTGCCTTCCTTCAAACACTGAAGGGACTCCTGGAGGAGCCCCTTCGAATGCTTGTCTGACATCGTCACATGTAAGAAGTTCAGAGTACCATTATTTTAGTGCTGGTCTTTTGATTTCCGTTTTCTCCAACCAGGATATAGATGCCGGATTTCAGCGGCGGATTGTCCATTTGCATCACCTGGCTTCCAACACCCAGCCGGACGGACTTAACAACTATTTTGTTTCCATTCAGATTGTACAGGCTGAAAACATAATCGCCCGGTGCACCCGTGTTTACGCGGAAGTATACGGAACTGTTGTTTCCGGTATTGACGGCTTGTACCCGGAAACCACTGACCGGATCAAAAGAGATCATCCGGATGGCCGAATAGGAAATATTCCCGTCTTCTGAAATGATTTGAATGCGGTAAGCATACGTGCCGGATGGACTATTCAGCGGGTCGAAGTATTCAAAATAAGTTTCCGTATTCACCTGGTTTCCGTTGAACTTTTTGATCAGTTCAAAATGTACTCCGTCTGCTGCCCGTTCAATATTCACTGAAGAAAGATTTCCTTCTCCTCCCAGCTTCCAGGAAATATGTGCTGACTGGTTAACGGCATTGACATTAAAATAATCAAACACCAACGGCAAAACCGTTGCACCATTTGCAACAATATCATCATATACAAAACGGTTCAGTCCGCCGGAAGAAGAAGTCGAATGATAACCGTATAAACGAAAGGTAATTTTAGCAGGCAAATTTATAAAAACAACACCCAGCGTGACGGTTTTTGCCGGTGTGCTGTTCAGGGTAAGCACACCGCTTGCAATATCTGTTGCATAAGCATCCAGGCTGCTGCGTAAAGACCAGGTATTCGGTCCTGCGCCGGAAGATCCGGTGGTACTCCTGCGAATCTTCATGACCAGAGACGAAATGGTCAGGGTATTTCCGGGTTTTGGCGTAATGGAAAATTCCAGGTACGCGTTGAGGTCTATGCCGCCGGCAGGCCAGGGTCCTTCCCCGTAATAAACCGTTCCTCCGCTAAAGGCGCCGGTCGTGATGGCACTGCCCAGGGAAGCATTACCCGCCGTGCTATTGGCAGATCCGGTACCGGCTAACATATTGTTGAAAGACCAGGAGGCAACCTGGGCCCTGGTTACAAAAGCTGAAAAAAATAAAGGAACTAAAATAATGCCTATTTTTTTCAGCCGGTGGTGCTTCATATGAATTGATTAAAAACATCCTGACGGATGCGAAATCCATACCATGTGATAAATAATTGAATTTCAAATATTTAAAATCCAATTTATCTTCCCGGTCCCGGAAGAATTTCCAAAGGCGGGAGAAACCAATGGCCGGCAGTTCTGTCGGAAGTCTTAAATGTGTTAAGTTGCTAACCAGATTCTTCCTATTTATCAACCCGTATTATAAAGATGATTCAGCGTTCCACGATCCAGTTACTTCGTTTCCATTTTTCCTTTTTCCTCATGCCGGTGTACTGGTTTGCCCTCAGCCAGGTGGTCAGACCGGATGTCGGAAGGGCCCTGCTTATTTTTTTTATCATCCATGTATTGATTTATCCTTCCAGCAATGGGTTTAACAGTTATATGGACCGCGATGATGGCAGCGTTGGTGGACTGAAATCGCCGCTTCCACCCACGCGCCAGCTGCTTTATGTGACCCTTGCAATGGATGCAGCAGCGATCCTCCTGGGACTTTTCATAAGCATTTTTTTTTCAATGGCTGCCATCCTGTATATCGCCGCTTCCCGGGCATACAGCGCCCGGTCTGTCCGTTTGAAAAAATATCCCCTCGCCGGTTACTTCACCGTGGTGATCTGCCAGGGTGCCCTGATATTCTTCATGGTATATCATGGCGCCCATCCCCGGCTCACTCTCAGGGTGCCAACGCTGGGTATGATTTCCGCGTCTCTCCTTATTGGAGGGTTTTATCCGCTCACACAGGTTTACCAGCATGCTGCAGATGCGAAGGACGGTGTCAGGACGATCAGCTCAAAGCTGGGAATTCGCGGCACATTTATATATAGCGGAATTCTTTACGGGATTGCCTATACGGTATTGGGTTTTTATCTTTTAATATCCCTGGAAATAAAAGAATTTTTACTTTTAACAACCTGTATGCTCCCCGTTCTCGTATATTTTACTGTATGGGCGGTACAAGTCTGGCGAAATCCTTTAAGGGCCGATTTCGGACATACGATGCGGATGAATGCAATCGCCTCCTGCTGTACCAGCATTGGCTTTATTCTTGTATTTATGATGCAATACCTGTAAGCTGCATAGAAAACATATTAAAATAACCGATTGAGCCAGATTAAATCCATTGGTACGGCCGTTCCGCAGTTCAAACACCAGCAGGATGAAATTCTATATTTCATGAGCCGTGTTTATGCGTTTAATGAAAAGGAAAGACGAACGCTGAAATATCTCTATCATCAAAGTGGCATTTCAAGCCGTTATTCTGTTTTATCTGATTATAGCCAGGAACCTGCGGCATGGACATTCTATCCGCCTGCTGAAAATCTGGAACCTTTCCCTTCCCTTGAAAAAAGAATGGAAGTTTTTAACGGGGAGGCCGCCGGATTGTCGGCCATCGCCATAAGGAATTGCCTCGAAAACCAGCTGGATCTTTCTGAAATTACCCACCTCATCACGGTGACCTGCACAGGTTTAAGCGCTCCGGGACTGGATCTGCAACTGATGGAGCTTCTCAGCCTGCCCAACAATATTTTCAGAACCTCCGTGAATTTCATGGGTTGTTATGCGGCGATTCATGCGCTTAAACTCGCCGATGCGTTATGTTATGCAGACCCTTCCGCCAAAGTGCTGATCGTATGTACGGAACTCTGCACCTTACATTTTCAGCAAAAAGCCACGACAGATCATATTACCAGCAGTCTGCTGTTCGGCGATGGTTCGGCAGCAGTGCTGGTCACGGGCGACGGAGATCAGACCGGCGGTTTCCCCCTGCTTGGATTTTATGGAGAAGTGATGCCGAGGGGAAAACGGGATATGTCCTGGGAGTTATCCTCCACGGGATTTGAAATGACCCTGAGCGGATATATTCCCGACCTGATCGAAGAAGATTTTAAAAAACTGGTAAACCATGCCTTGGCGAAGCAGGGTATTACGCCGGAAGAGATCACCCATTGGTCCATACATCCCGGCGGCAGAAAAATCCTGGAAGCGATCGAAAAAAGTCTCTCCCTGCCAAAAGAAAAACTCGATGTATCCTATCAGGTGCTGCGGGATTATGGAAATATGTCTTCACCCACCATCTTGTTTGTACTTAAAGACATTTTGAAAAGGCTTGACAAAATGAAAGAGCAAAAAATATTTGGGGCCGCGTTCGGTCCGGGTTTGACGATGGAAACCTTTATCGTCGGATCGGGTTCCTGAAATTCTTATATTGGGCCCTGAACCCATGGTGCAGGCAAACCCGTATTCAACCATTTCCCCATGGATTTTTCCCTTCGTTCAGATGAACCCGAATTGCTGGACCAGCCCGATATTCCGGCTGCGGATGTTCAAAGGAACCTGTTTGAACTGTCTGTTATTAACCAATGGCTCGGGGGCCATGACATCACCTGGACGGGATTTACCCGGCTGGCAGAAAAAGGGAAGGAAATACAGGTTTGTGAAATCGGCTGTGGTGGCGGGGATAACCTGAAAGCCATTGAAAAGAAGGCCTCCGGAAGGTATGGACCCATTTCATTCACCGGTATCGATATCAACCCGGACTGCATCCGGGTTGCTGAACAAGCCGGCTGGAAAACAACAGCCCGTTTCCTGGTGGATGATTATATACAGGTTCAATTACCTACAAAGCCCGACATCATCTTCTGTTCCCTGTTCTGCCATCATTTCAAAGAAGAAAAACTCATCGGGATGTTTCGCTGGATGCAAGCCAACAGCCGCTCCGGCTTTTTCATCAACGACCTGCACCGCCATCCCCTGGCTTATCATTCGATCCGTTTCCTTACAGCTCTTTTTTCAAAATCATACCTTGTGAAACATGATGCTCCGTTATCGGTCATGCGCGGATTTAAAAAAAGGGAACTGAAAAAATTACTGCATCAGGCAGGTATTGCACATTATACCATCCGGTGGAAATGGGCTTTCCGCTGGTTAATCATTGTAAGATCCTGAATACGATCCGCACTTGGGATTTCTAAAAATGTTTTATGATCGTTAGCTCATGAATACAAACCGGACGTATGATGTGGCTATTGCAGGTGGTGGTCTCGCGGGACTGTCACTTGCCATTCAGCTTGCCCGAAAAGGCTGGCGGGTCGGGCTATTCGAAAAAGAATCATACCCCTTTCATAAAGTCTGCGGTGAATATATCAGCATGGAGAGCCGGGATTTTTTAAACGGGCTTGGACTACCCCTGGAAGCATGGGGATTGCCTGTCATCAACCAGTTATATATCACAGCGCCTAACGGAGAATCCATAAAAGCTCCGCTGCCCCTGGGCGGTTTTGGTGTCAGCCGTTATAAATTGGATGCGGCCCTGGCAAACATTGCAAAAGAAGCCGGTGTGGATCTGTTTGAGAACACCAAAGTATACGATATCCATTTTGAAGAAGGGAATCACCGGATTCAAACGTCTGAAGGTTTGTTTAAGGCCAATCTGGCCTGTGCCTGTTTCGGGAAAAAAAGCAACCTGGATGTTAAGTGGAAACGTCATTTCATGAAAGATGGAGGGAAACAAAATTATGTGGGCGTAAAATATCATGTAAGAGCAGCTTTGCCGGAACAGGAAATTGCCCTGCATAATTTCCCCGGCGGTTATTGCGGCATTTCGAAAATTGAAGACGGGCGTTACTGTTTGTGTTATCTCACCAAATCAGAAAACCTGAAAAATAACGGTCAGTCGATTCCGGCCATGGAGGAAAAAATACTTAAACAAAATCCGGCCCTCCGGAAACTGCTGGAAGAGGTGGTCCGGCTCTTTGATGAACCGGTAACCATTGCACAGATCAGTTTTTCGAAGAAAACACAGGTTGAAAATCATGTGCTCTGCATCGGGGATGCCGCGGGAATGATCACCCCGCTTTGCGGAAATGGTATGAGTATGGCCCTGCATGCATCAAGGATCGCTGCTGAATCCACCGCCGCTTTTCTGGAAAACCGCGTTACCCGCGATGAGATGGAAAAATCCTACCAGGAAAACTGGAACCGCCAGTTCGCAGGAAGATTAAAAACTGGCCGGCTGATTCAGCGATTTTTTGGCAAACCCTTCTGGTCCATTGTACTGATCCGCATCATGAAACCATTTCCCTTCCTGGTTCGCTCACTCATCCGGCAGACGCACGGTGAAAAATTTTGAATAAATCTTTTATATTGTAGTATGAAACCATTTCTAATCCTTTGCTTTTGTTTTAACTTTTTATACTCTTTCTCCCAGGATAAAAACCAGTTTTATGCACTGGATCAGAACATGAACCAGACGACCCTGGATTCTTCCAAATACATTTTGTGGATCCATGAAAAAGACAGCACAGACTGGCAATGGGATTATTATTATACCTGGGGGCATTTGATCAAATCCACAACCTATGCCGATCATGACGGAACGATCCTTAATGGAAGATTCTGTATCTACAATTCCTTGGGAAACCTGGATTCCATGGGCATTTATGACCATGGTAAAAAAAATGGCAGTTTTTATAGATATAAAACGTTCGGCAGGGACAGTGTTGGAATTACAGGTCAATATGATTACGTACAGGATAGCCTGTTAAAATCAATTGATTTGCTGGCAGAACCGCTGAAAAATAAAGTTCCGGATTCGACGAACGGCACGGAATCAGAATATCCGGGCGGGATAACAAAATGGACCTATTATTTAAACCACAACCTCGTTTACCCGGACAGGGCCCTTACCAAAAAAATTCAGGGCCAGGTGCAAATATCTTTTATAGTAGATCCGGAAGGAAATGTGGTTGATCCCTTTATACAAAAATCAGTGGAATATTCTGTTGACCAGGAATCTATCCGGGTTATAAAAAATTCGGGCAAATGGATTCCTTCCATGCTGGATGGCGTTTATAAAAAATCCTATAAGGTGATACCCATCAATTACAAATTACAGGATTGATGATATTAAACTTTCTGCCCGCCGTTTTGTTATTGATTTATGTCCTCCAAAAAAACACTGGTCCTCGGCGCTTCGGCCAATCCGGGGCGTTATAGTTTTCTCGCCATAAATCAATTGCGGGAACACCATCATCCCGTTATCGCCATTGGGAAAAATACAGCCCGGGTTGCCGATGTGCCGGTTCAGTCGGAAACAACTCTGATTCCGGATCTGGATACCGTTACTCTCTACCTGAATAAAGACAATCAGAAAAAATATTACGATTATATTCTCTCCCTGCATCCCCGGCGGGTCATTTTCAATCCGGGTGCTGAAAACCCGGAGTTTGAAAAAATGCTTTCTGACAAAGGCATTCAGAATATGAAGGCCTGTACACTGGTTCTTTTGGGAACAGGTCAATATTAATCACGGGGAGTCGTGGAATAGTGCCCCCTGTTTTTCCCAAATCGGGACGGTTTTCACTGCAATTAACACCCTGTTTCTTCGTTTTATAACAGCTGCCGCCTGGCTGCTTCCATCCGATGAATACCCTAAAAACGATTTTAAGTGGTTTTTCCCTGCTGTGCTGCCTGCTGGTTTCAGCTCAAAAACAAGATTCGCCTGCTGAACTTCCCTATTCAAATAAAATAGAATTGCGTGACCAGGCTTTGGAAGCCCTGTTCCAGGCCCAGGTGCATATTTCCCTGGAAATGGCGCCCGGCTTTCATCTAGAAGGAGAAATCCGCAACAAAACCGACCACGGTGGTTCTGTGGTTTCACTGCTGATTCAGGTGGAAAGTCACCCAGGTGGCATGCTGAGTATTTCCCGCTATTCAGACCCTAAGGGACATATTCATTATACCGGTCATCTGATGAAGTTGCATGAACCCGAGGGCCTGATGCTGGTTGAAAAGGATCAGCATTATTATTTTATCGAAACACAACAAAGATTCCTGGTGGCTGAATGAAAAGATCTTTTTCACATATCGCCTTATGCCTGTTGCTGATGATACAAATACATTCATCTGCACAGGTTCCCATTCTCAACAGTTATTCTCCGGCTGATGCAACGGTTTACCTGGATTTTGACGGGGCTGAAGTGGATGGAACCATCTGGAATCAAGAGGGAAAAATCGTTGCCGAACCATCCGGGCTGAGCCCCGCTACGATCACCTGGATACATCAAATGATCGCAGACCATTTTAAACTATTCAATCTCAATATCACCACCGACCCGGCAGTATACGAAAGGGCTCCTGTACACCAGCGCACCCGCATCATCATTACGCCGGAAGGGAACTGGTACGGACCGGTTTCCGGTGTTTCAGCCATAGGATCTTTCGTTTGGGGTGACGATACCCCGGCCTGGGTATTCATACATGCCCTGTCAGATAACCCCGCCTTTATTGCAGCTGCCGCAACACACCAGATCGGTCATACCCTTGGATTACAGCACCAGAGCGCGTACGATTCCTACGGCCTCATGATTAGTGAACTGAGCGGTGGGGAAAACAATATATTTTCCAGCCAGGCGCCCCTGATGGGCATACCCTTTTATAAAGCGGCGGACTGGAAAAACGGGCATCCTTCAACCGGAGTCCAAAATATTCAAAGCGATACGGCCATGATCGCCGGCGCACCTAACTATATCGGATACCGGAAAAAAGGTGAAGGAACCGTTACCGGCGACAACACCGTTAAAATAGAAAGACAGGATCCCGGATCCCTGGCACTCAACAGCCCGGGTAATTACAGCTACCGCCTCTTTGATATCAGCGGTCGCTTACTGACGCAGGGTATCCTGAAAACGGGTTATAATGAAATCCCCACCAGCAGGTCATCTTCCGGGGTTTTGGTTCTTCAATGGCAGGGTGAATCCGGATCCGGTTCAGAAAAAATCCTGCATTAATAACATATATTTTTTTTGCTGAACTGTTTTTTCGGTAAATTCGAAAAACCTATTGTCATATGCTATGGCGAAAATTTAATGGCGACCTTATTGAACTGCCAATTGCCCGCGAAGTGGAAAACGCCATCCGGCGTGAAACAAAAAATGGATTTCATCTCAAAGTCTGTATTGGAACCGACTCCCAGGTTAAGGGGGCCGAAACAGAATTTGCTACCGTGATCGTTTTTTTACGCGAGGGACATGGCGGATTCATGTTCATCCATAATGAAAAAACAAAAACACGTTATAGCATCAAGGAACGCATGCTGGTGGAAGTAGCGAAAAGTATTGAAATTGCCTATGAACTGTGCCCACTTTTCACCCTGTACGACGTGGATATGGAAGTACATGCCGATATCAATACCAATCCGCATTTCAAGAGTAACGACGCGCTGAAGGAAGCCATGGGATATATCCTGGGAATGGGCTTTGCGTTCAAAGCCAAGCCGGAAGCCTTTGCCAGCAGCAGTTGCGCCAACAAAGTCGTGAACTGATTACCGTTCTGTATTTTTCCAGTCTGTATTCATCTCTCCGATCAGCCGGAGTATCTCACCCCTGCCCGTCTTCTTTTCCGCACTCGTAATAAAATGGCGGGGCAGGAACTGCCAGTGTTCGCGCATTTTCTGAAGAAAGTCTTTTACATGACCTTGTACGGTACGCTGATTTTCCTTGTCGGATTTTGTAAAAACCAGGGTAAAAGGGATCTCCCATTTCCCCAGCCGGTCTACAAATTCAAGATCCAGCTTCTGGGGTTCGTGGCGGCTGTCGATCAGTAAAAACACATGGGCCAGGGTTTCCCTTTTCTTTAGAAAATCTTCGATCATGGTCTCCCATTTTTTACGCTGGGCAATGGAAACCTTTGCAAAACCGTAACCCGGCAAATCTACCAGCCACCATTTGGTAACCACCCGCTTTTCATCAATGCTTTCTATATTGAAATGATTGATGAGTTGTGTTTTGCCGGGGGCCCCCGAAGTCTTTGCCAGCTTATCGATATCAGTAAGCATGTTGATCAGGGAAGATTTGCCCACGTTACTTCTCCCGATAAAAGCATATTCCGGCAGGTCTGTCAGGGGGCAGGACTGGTAAGAAGGACTGCTGATCACATATTTTGCTGAGCGGATCTCCATACTGCAAGGTAGGATTCCCCCTCGAACCCTTCAAGCACACCAGATTTTATGTAAATCCTGACAGGAACCAATTAATTTTGCAGTCCATGCCGGAATACAAGCACGATACCATCGTACCATTTAAGGATTCTGCCGTTTCCAAGAAAGTGCAGGTGGCCGACATGTTCAACCAGATTGCATTCCGCTACGATTTCCTGAACCGATTCCTCAGCGGGGGAATTGACAGGGGCTGGCGGAAACAAGCAATCCGTGAACTCAGCTTGGTCAGGCCAAAAACCATCCTGGATGTGGCCACCGGAACCGCCGATATGCCCATCATGCTATTTAAACAGCTGCATCCGGAACAGATCGTTGGCATAGATATCTCAGCAGGCATGCTCGAACTGGGAAAAAAGAAAATTGCAAAAACCGGCCTGGAAAAATCCATCATTCTTCAGGCAGGAGACGCCGAAGCCATTCAATTTCCTGATGCAACTTTTGATGCCGTGACGGTGGCATTTGGGGTGCGCAATTTTCAGAACCTGGAAAAGGGACTTGCCGAAATGCACCGGGTGCTGAGGCCGGGTGGCAAACTGGTGATCCTGGAATTTTCCAAACCGGCTAATGGTTTTTTTCTTCCCTTCTATAGAAATTATTTGCGTTTTATCGCGCCCCGCATTGGTAAAATGGTTTCGGGAAGCCCCGACGCCTATAAATATCTTAATGATTCGGTAAATGCTTTTCCGGAAGGCAGAGCCTTTACAGAAATCCTGGATAAAACCGGATATAAAAATGCCTGTCATAGAAAACTCAGCATGGGCATCTGTGCCATCTATTGCGGTACCAGGTAATATGGATCTATCAAAAGAATGTTATTAACCGGTTCGTTGACAATTAATCCAGTTTTTGGCCGTTAATTTGATTCATCACCGGACCGGAGATTAAATGATTGTACCTCCTTTGTACCTTGCACACCATATAAAACTGTAAGTTATTGACTGACTGCTACTTATGCGCTTAAAATTTTTACGGCAGCACAAAATAGGGCTTCTCCGGGTCCTGTCCGTTATTACCATCCTTTGCATTTCAATTTCATCGCGGGCACAACTGCGGGATGAACTCAACCTGCCCGACCATGATAACAAATTCTATCACCTGGGCATAGCCCTTATTTATAATAATTCCCACTTCGCGGTTACACCGCATCCCAATTTGCTGCAGAGCGACAGCATCCTTTCCATTAACCCGGAAAATACCGGCGGTTTCGGGCTGGCCGGCATGCATACGTTCACTATCAGCAAACACCTGGAATTCAGGGTTGTTTTTCCCCAGCTCATGTTTTCTTATAAAAATCTTACCTACAGCACCACGTTCCCTTCCGGTCAGAAAACAGTGGCTACCAAACAGATTGAATCCATCCTGCTTGGCTTCCCGGTGCAGGTTAAATACCTGTCGGACCGGATGCATAATTTCAGATTTTACACGCTGGGGGGAGTGAACTACCAGTACGACCTTTCTTCAAATGCAACGGCCCGGAAGGCAGACGACCTGGTAAAACTCAATGCCACCGATTTTAGCATAGAAGCGGGTATCGGGTTCCAGTTCTTTTTTCCCGTATTTATCCTGTCGCCGGAAATTAAGATCAGCAACGGGATTATCAACGTCCACCACCGGGATCCCAACCTGATCTATTCAAATACGATCGACAAACTGCATTCACGCATGGTGATCTTTTCCCTGATATTTGAGGGCTGAGAAAAAGAAGCGTATGGAATTATGAAAGTCAGGGAAGTTCATGATAACACTTTCACATTCCCTTACTAATAATCGTACTGTCTGCGGAACATATTCAGGCGGATGCCAAACGTGTAGGTCGTGGAGCTGGTCTTTGTCGTACCCGCCGTCGGATCATGCAGGGTAAAAGTCCGGTACATGATGGTACCCTCCAGGAAGAAATTTTCTTTCAACTGATAAGAAAGATAGGCGGTGGTGTTCACCACGGTCGCCGGTATACCGGACCCGATATAAAAACTGTAATCCCTCGGACGGGTCTCGTAGTTAAGCAGGATATTGCTGCCAAAATTTTCGCCGGCTGAATCCAGTCCCTGTCTGTTATAAATATATTTCAGCTCAATATTCCACCGGTAAGCCGGCTGGTACCGGAGGATTCCGATCAATTCAAAAAAGTTTGCGCCGAAAGGATGTGCCAAAGGCTGATTATAATGGGACCAGTTGGCCACTGTATCGTTATGCGAATAGGTATAAGGCCGCATAACATTCATTTCGGCCTGGAAGTCCAGATTCTTTACTTTAAACACATCGATGTATTTAATACCCAGCTGCAGCCCCTGTTTATTTCCCCACCAGCCGTCAGAATAATGAACGATCTGGCTCCATACAAACTCATTGAACAGAAGCTGTCCGTATAACTGCACCGAGTGAGCGATATTCGCCTTGAAATCAAAACCCACGGTGGTTTTATCCGGACTTCCGTTTTCCTGCTGAGCCGCCGGTAAAAAAATCACGGGGTTGAGGTAGGAAAACTCAAAATGATTTACACCGCCAAAAGCTATATTGCCATATAAACCTACCGTCAGCCATTTGGTTGCATTCACACTCAGGTGATGGACCACAGCATATTTTTTCGGGTACAGGTAATCCCCGGGAAGATGCTGGCTGATCAGCTCCATCAGGATATTCTGATAGTTTAATTTCCAGATCCGCAGGTTTAATTTGAGAAACAGATAAGGCGCTGCATAATCGCTTAAAAAAAGTGTTCGGTATCCGTCGCCGATGAAATTTTTATCATACCCAAACTGGAGTGTAAAATATTTCCAGAAATCGAAGTCGATCGAACCGCGCGCATCCCAATAATCGAAGGCCGTTCCCGATTTGAAATTTTTGAAATACCCCACGCCCGGCACAGCGGGATACCCGGAGGCATAGACACGGTCCTGGAAAAAATCGGGGCCCCTTTCCTGGTTATCCGTAATATAACTTGAAAATCCCAGGTGGTTGGCGATACGGCCGCGAAAGGTAAGCCCCTTGGTATTCAGATACACCTGTTCGGGGTTTCCGGTCTGGTCGGATAACTGGAACTGGAGAACGGGATTGACTGCAAGGAAGAAATCCTTTTCATTTACTTCAAAGAAATTCGCCCGCGTTTTATAGATGGTATTCCAGATGGGATGTTTACTTTGAAAGGAAGCCTGACTTCCGCTCACCCATTCGCTGTTATTCATCAGCAGGCTTTGGGCAGTAGCCTGGTCCGTTTTTCCCAGACGGTATGTTTCACCGGGAGAAGCGATATTACTGAGCGAATCTGCCAGTTCCGTTACATCTACAGCCATCTTACTACTGAAAGGCCGGGGGGTGAAAATATTCAGTTCGGGATTGGTCTGCATTTTGATCGTAAGCCGGTCTAAAAAATGTTCGTATTGGGATCCCTGGGGCAGGTAGGTTGACTGGGAGAATGCGAAGCAGGGAAGGATTAGAATTATAAGAAGCCTTGCAACGGTTTTAATAAATTGCATTATAAATTAGTTCCGATTCCGATCCAAGTTATGCAAAATTACCTGATTAAAAGTATTTCAGTCGTTAATGAAGGCCGCATTTTCACCGGCGATTTGCTGATTCAAAATGGCCGCATTGAAAAAATTGCTGATCGAATTTCCGTGTCCTCTCCAGTTCATGAAATCAACGGCGAAAATCTCCACCTGTTGCCGGGTTGTATCGACGACCAGGTTCATTTCCGTGAGCCCGGATTAACACATAAAGCAACCATATATACGGAATCACGCGCAGCGGTTGCCGGTGGCACCACTTCGTTTATGGAAATGCCGAATACCATGCCGCCCGCCTTCACCCAGGAATTACTTGAGGAAAAATATGCCATTGCGAAACATAGTTCGCTGGCAAATTATTCTTTTTATATGGGTACATCCAACGGGAATGCGGAAGAAGCACTTAAAACCAATGAGAAGAAAAATGACATTTGCGGTATAAAAATATTCATGGGCTCTTCCACCGGAAATTTACTGGTAGACAATTACCTGACGCTGGATAAATTATTTGCGGAAAGTGAAGTACTGATAGCCACCCACTGCGAATCCGAACGGATCATCCGGGAAAATCTGCTGGTTTTTCAGTCCCTGGAAAGGGAATTAACTGCTGCCGACCACCCGCTGATCCGGAATGTGGAAGCCTGTTTCGAATCTTCCTTAACTGCCGTGCAGTTCGCAAAAAAGCATGGGTCAAGGCTTCATATTTTTCATTTGTCAACCGAAAAAGAACTCAGCCTTTTTACCAATATGATCCCCCTTTCAGAAAAACGGATTACTGCGGAAGTATGTGTGCACCACCTGCATTTTACGTCCGGGGATTATGCCCGGCTTGGCAACCAGATCAAATGCAACCCGGCCATTAAAGCACATGGAAACCGGGACGCACTCTGGAACGCCCTGCTGGATGACCGGCTCGACCTGGTCGCCACCGATCATGCCCCGCATACCCTGGCAGAAAAAGGATTTCTCCGCAATGAAGCCGGCGGGCTGGAACGCATCCCCGGAGAAGCCGGCTCCTACCTGCAGGCCCATGCCGGGCTGCCCCTGGTTCAACATTCGCTGCTCCTGATGCTTTCCTATGTAAAACAGGGCAAGATTTCGCTGGAAAAAATGGTAGAAAAAATGTCCCATGCGGTGGCCATTTGTTTCGGGATCCGTGACCGGGGATTTATCCGGGAAGGCTATCATGCCGACCTGGTGATGGTGGACCTGAACCGGCCTTCGGATGTGCATGCCCGTAATATTTTGTATAAATGCGGCTGGAGCCCCCTGGAAGGGGCCCGATTTCCCGCTTCCATCGTAAATACTTTTGTAAACGGGCATCTGGTTTATGGAAACGGAGAGTTCGATGAATCTCAAATGGGAAAACGCCTGATTTTCCAGCGATAAGCACATTTTTCTATTATGCAAATCGACAAAACGACGTATTCAGACCTTTCTGTTTTCCAGACGACGGATGACTATTCCCTTTTCAGCAAACTCGACCAAACAAGAACCGTTGGCGGCAGGATTCAGTTGCTGGAATTTTTCAACCACCCTTTCAGTCAGACGGATAAAATACGTGAGACGCAGGCGATACTGCAGATCATCCGGACATATGTACATGAATGGGGCCCTTCCATTTCGAACGGGACCATCATGGTCATGGAAAGGTTTTATGATACCCCGCTGGATCAACTTCCTGCCTCCCATGATCCGGTCAGTGCCCGGATATATAAATTATTGCACACGTCTGACTATGCCCTCACCCGTTATTCCATCACACATTTTGCAGATTTTATCCGCGGCATGTTTTCAATTGCTGCCATCGGTGGGAAAACATCCTGCCCCCCGCTACTGAAAAACCTCATGGACCGGGTTATCAAATTACTGGGCCCGGATACCCTTCACGCAATGATTAAAAAAAAACCGGGTGAAAAGCTGGTGCCGGGCGAAGTGGTGGAATACGGAAATTTCATCAGAAACCATTTTAAAAATTCCGCATTGACGCTGATAGAGATTTATGGAATGTTCGATGCCTGGTATTCCATGGCTATGGCCGGAAAGGAGTTCAACCTGGTGATGCCGGAATTCCTGGATACCGAATACCCATTTATTGAAGTCAAAGCCCTGCATCACCTGCTGCTTCCGCATGCTGTTTCCTACGACGTCCATATGGATCCGGACACAAATTTCTTTTTCCTCACGGGAGCCAATATGGCAGGGAAAAGCACCTTCATCAGGTCCGTAGGTACAGCCCTTTTCCTTGCCCACCTGGGCATGGGCGTGCCGGCAGACAGTATGAAAACCAGCATCTTTGATGGCATACTCAGCAATATCAATGTAGTGGACAATCTCGTGAAAGGTGAAAGTTATTTTTTTAATGAAGTGCAGCGGATCCGAAATACCATTATCCAGATCAGCGACAAAAAGAAATGGCTGGTACTGATTGATGAACTCTTTAAAGGCACCAATGTTCAGGATGCAATGAAATGTTCTTCCACCGTGATCCGGGGTCTGATCAAAATCAGGTCATCTTTATTTATTTTGTCCACCCATTTATATGAAATCGGAGAGGAATTAAGATTCTATCCCAATATCTGTTTTAAGTATTTCGAAACACGGATTCAGGGCGGGCAACTGGAATTTCCTTACCAGTTAAAAGACGGCATCAGCAACGACCGGCTCGGCTACCTGATTCTGGAAAGAGAAAAAGTAGTGGAACTTTTGGAGAAACTGTGAAACCACGGGGTACTGCGGAACTGCGAAATTGTGATAATAAATGAATTTTAAAATTAAATAAACAAACCCGTTTAATTCATAAAGAATAATTGAACCAATAACTTACAGTTCACATATCCACAGTTCCGAATTTCAATATTTTCACATTAATTTTACAAGGGTTTATCTCATTCCAAATGCTTAAATTTTTAAGAATCCATCAACCATGAAATTATTTACCATAACCACATTAATGGCAGCAGGCCTTTGTATTACCTTCGCTTCCTGCAATAATCAGAATGCCCATAACACTACTCAAACACAGTCTATGGATACCATACAGGCAACACCATCCATAAAATCAGCTGAAGTAATCTACACGGCAAACGGCAAACAGTGCAACGGGTTTATTGCCTATGATGAAAACAGGAAAGGGAAACAGCCCATTGTCGTGATCATACCGGAATGGTGGGGACTGGGCGACTATGTGAAATCACGCGCCAGACAGCTGGCCGGCCTGGGATATTTTGCCATCGGAGCCGACCTTTTCGGGGATGGCAAAACAGCTGCAACTCCACAGGAAGCCATGGAGTTCACCAAGCCCTATTATACCAACCCCGAATTAACCAAACCGGCTGTTGAAGCAGCCATTGCCAAAGCTGCCACCTTTTCCCAGGCCGACAGCTCCCGGGTGGCGGCTATCGGTTATTGCTTTGGCGGATTCGTGGTATTGAATGCGGCCAAACTGGGTGCGCCTTTGAAAGCGGTTGTCAGCTTTCACGGTGGCCTGGGCGGTGTACAGCCGAAAAAAGGAGCCATACAGGGAGAAATTCTGGTTTGTCAGGGAGGAGCTGACCAGTTCGTTCCCGAAACCGAACGTGCTGCCTTTAAGAAGAGTATGGATTCTGTAGGCACCCATTATACATTCATCGAGTATCCCGGTGCCATGCATGCCTTTAGTAATCCCGGCGCAACGGCACTTGGCGAAAAATTCAAACTGCCGATCGCCTATAATGCCGCTGCAGACACAGCTTCGTGGAAAGATATGCAAAGCCTGTTCCAGACGGCACTGAAATAACTGTGTAATTCCGGAGATGTCATTTCGTCTTCCTGAACATATCATTTCAAGCTGCTTTTAAAAATAGCGGAATAAAAATCTTTCGGATGATGAACATCTTCCGGTTCAAAAATTGACCTGGTGAGAATTATGGCACTTTTAACCTGGATGCCGTTCCCTTTTTTTTCAACCCGGTACTTAAAAAAATTTCCGACCCCGAAAATGTATTCATTTCCTGATTTTCACAGGGTCGTTAAATTAAAGTTTGGCGTTTTCAAATACTCTATTACATTTGTCGGGTATATGAACCATCCAGCCAAGTCATTGTCCCTGTCTTTCTGCACCATGCAGCGATGTTGTTGTATACTATAATCTATCCTTTCCTGCTATCCCATTATTTCAGTTTATTTACCTGATTTTTTTAAACTACTAAAAGTCATTTTATGAGTACTCCCCTTCATTTCGAAACACTGCAACTGCATGCCGGCCAGCAGGCGGATCCTACTACCAAGTCCCGCGCGGTGCCTATTTACCAGACGACCTCCTATGTATTCGACAATGCCCAACACGCGGCCAACCTGTTCGGCCTGAAACAGTTCGGGAATATTTATACCCGGATTATGAATCCGACCACGGATGTATTTGAGCAGCGCATCGCTGCCCTGGAAGGCGGCGTGGCAGCCGTGGCGACCAGCTCCGGACAGGCGGCCCAGTTTCTGGCGCTTTCAAACATCCTCGAATCAGGTGACAATTTCGTATCCACTTCGTTTCTCTATGGAGGCACTTATAACCAGTTTAAAGTATCACTCAAAAAACTGGGTATTGACGCCCGTTTCGCAGATGGGGATGACCCGGAAAGTTTTGCCCGGCTGATAGATAAGAAAACCAAGGCCATCTACCTGGAGACCATCGGCAACCCCCGGCTCAACATCCCGGATTTTGAAAAAATCGCAGCCGTCGCACGCAAATACGATTTGCCGCTGATCGTAGACAATACCTTTGGTACGGGCGGCTACCTGTTCCGCCCGCTGGAACACGGTGCCAACGTGGTGGTTGAATCAGCTACCAAATGGATCGGCGGACATGGTACCAGCATCGGTGGCGTGATCGTGGACGGTGGAAATTATAACTGGGGTAACGGAAAATTCTCGGGTTTTACCGAACCCTCTGAAGGATATCATGGATTGAAATTCTGGGAAATTTTCGGGGAAGGAAACCCGCTGGGTCTTCCCAATATTGCCTTTGCCATCCGCGCCCGTGTGGAAGGACTCCGGGATTTCGGATCTTCCCAGAGTCCGTTCAATTCCTTCCTCCTGTTACAAGGTCTTGAAACGCTTTCCCTGCGCGTCCAAAGACATGTTGACAATGCCCTGGTCCTGGCGCAATGGCTAGAAAAACATCCGCAGGTTGAATTTGTGGATTACCCGGGTCTTACCTCCAGTCCCTATCATGAGCTGGCAAAGAAATATCTGAAGAATGGTTTTGGCGGCATCCTGAATTTCGGACTGGTTGGTGGAAAAGAAAATGCAGCCGGGTTCATTGATCATCTGAAACTGGCCAGCCATCTTGCCAATGTGGGAGATGCGAAAACACTGGTCATTCACCCGGCTTCCACCACACACGAACAGCTGAGCATTGATGAACAACTTGCAGCCGGTGTGAAACCAAACCAGGTGCGGATCAGCGTGGGCATCGAACATATCGACGATATTAAAGCTGACTTCCAGCAGGCTTTTGATAAAGTGTCATCAAAGAAAGCGGAAGCTGTTTCATAAAAAAATAACCAGGGATTGTCAGTCCAGACGTTTTCATTCCAGGCACCCTTCGAACTGGAGTCCGGCTACGTAATACCGGGCTACCAGCTCGGTTATCATACAATCGGCCAGCTGAATGCAGAAAAGTCGAATGTGGTATGGGTATTTCATGCACTGACCGCCAACAGCAACCCGGTTGACTGGTGGCCGGGACTTGTAGGGAACGGACATTTAATTGATCCGGAAAAATTTTTCATTATCTGCGTCAATATGCCAGGCAGTTGTTATGGAAGTACCGGTCCGCTTTCCATCAACCCGGTTACCGGAACACCCTGGTATCACAGCTTTCCTTTTTTTACACCCAGGGATATGATCAGGGCCTACCGGCCACTGAAAAATTTCCTGGGCATCGATAAAATAAAATTCGGGATCGGCGGTTCCATGGGCGGACAGCAATTACTGGAGTGGGCCATTGAAGAGCCGGATCTTTTCGAACATATCGTTCCCATTGCCACCAATGCTTTTCATTCCCCTTGGGGCAGGGCATTCAATGCTTCGCAACGGCACTGTATTGAACTGGATCCGACCTGGAAATCGGAGGATCCGCTGGCCGGCATCAACGGAATGAAAGTTGCCCGGGGTATTGCGCTGATTTCATACCGCAACCCCGATACATATAATTTCTACCAGGCCGATACGGACCTGAATTTGCTGGGTCCTTACAAAAGTGAATCTTACCAGGCCTACCAGGGAGAAAAACTGGCAGCGCGTTTCAACGCATTCAGCTATTACTGCCTGTCGCAGAGTATGGATTCCCATCAGGTGGGCCGTGGAAGGACAGGCATTTCTGCCGCACTTAAAAAAATCAGGGCAAAAACACATCTCATCGGTATTACAGGCGATTTGTTGTTTACGGAAAAGGAACAGGTGTTTCTGGCAGAAAATATTCCCGGAGCTTTACTTCATATGATCCCTTCCATCTATGGCCATGACGGGTTTCTTTTGGAATTCGATGCCATTTCAGGTATTGTACTGGATTTTTTGCAAAAGGAAAATCCTTCACAACGCCCCTCTGCATATTCCGTTACATAAAGAATCTGTATCTTAAAGTTGTCCTGCATCATAGCAGGACGATTTTTTTATGAAAGGAAGTGGAAAATTCAGAAGATATTTAAAAATTCTGGGGCCCGGGATCATTACTGGTGCCAGTGATGATGATCCATCGGGTATAGCCACCTATTCACAGGCAGGTGCGGGATTTGGTCTGGTACTGCTCTGGATGGCGCCCTTTACATTTCCCCTCATGGCCGCCCTGCAGGCCATGTGTGCACGAATCGGTCTGGTTACTTCCCAGGGTCTCGCCCATACGCTA
The DNA here is from genome assembly GCA_002413325.1 of Chitinophagaceae bacterium UBA5175. Classification (GTDB taxonomy): domain Bacteria; phylum Bacteroidota; class Bacteroidia; order Chitinophagales; family Chitinophagaceae; genus Puia. Next base: position 34,360 of record DHWT01000322.1, read on the forward strand.
AAAAAAAATTATCCTCCGGTGATCTTATACCTGATGCTGATCTTTAGTGTACCGGCGATCATCCTGAATATCGGTGCAGATATTGCGGGTATGGGTGCGGTGGCCAACCTGCTTCTCCCGCAGATACCATCTTTTGTATTCAGTTTTCTTTTTACCGGCATCCTGATGGGTTCGATCATTCTCTTTCCATACCAGAAAATAGCCGGAATCCTGAAATGGCTTTGCCTATCCGTCCTGCTCTATCTGGTAGTTCCTTTTATCGTACACGTCGATTGGAAACAGGTATTCATTTATACTTTTATTCCTCATATAAAATTTAATAAAACTTTTATCGAAATGGTGGTGGCCATTTTAGGGACTACCATTTCTCCCTACCTCTTTTTCTGGCAGGCTACCATGGAGGCGGAGGATTTGGAACATAACCTGAAAAAAGTAATCGTTGACAAACGGATCATGCAAAATATGACGGCCGATGTGAACACGGGCATGTTCGCTTCCAACCTGGTGATGCTGTTTATCATCCTCACTACCGGCGTCGTACTCTACAATGCAGGGGTCCACCAGATTGATACGGTTGACCAGGCTGCCAAAGCGCTTGCACCCCTGGCAGGAAAGTTCAGTTATTTTTGCTTTGCGTTGGGTGTGATCGGCACCGGCTTCCTCGCGATCCCGGTTCTTACGGGTTCCCTTTCCTATATTCTCGCAGAATCCTTCGGATGGGTGGAAGGGCTCGATAAAAAATTTAATGAAGCCCGGGCCTTTTATATCGTAATTATCATCTCACTGATCATCGGGCTCCTGATCAATGTTTTAGGCATCAGTCCGATGCAGGCGCTGATATTTACGGCCATCCTTTACGGTATTACCGCGCCGGTAATGATTGCAGTGATCCTGCATATCGGCAATAATAAAAAAATCATGGGTGGCTTTACCAATAGCCGCCTGTCGAACCTGCTGGGGTTCTTTACGTTTATCCTGATGACGGCTGCTGCCGGGGTTTTGATTTATTTTCAATTTAAATAGTAATTATATTTAACAGGGCCAATTCGTCCATCATTTTTAAATTCCCTCCTTGCAAAGAAGAAGGTTCATACAGGTTTCAGGATTATCTGCCGCTTCCTTTTTATTTACACATACAGACCCGTTAACCGGCAATGCATACAGGGCCCTGCGCATCCCGGATACCATTTCTGTTCGCTGTGCCGGCGAATGGATCTCACTGCATGGCATAACCGAAAACTGGAAATCCGGGGATATCCAGGTCGCTCTGCGGATGAACGGAGAGGCATCATCCCTTTTTGTCAGCGCTCCCGGCCGCGAACTGGAATTTATTAAATGCAGCTGGAAACAGGTGGCTCCGCCTGCCTCCAAATGGCTGGCCGATCACTGGGAAAGGTCTTATGGTGACTTATGCTGGGAGTCTCCCTCCTTAACCAGGCGCGCACCCTGGTATCTGTTGATTTCTGATGGCGTACAAACCCAGGCCTTTGGTGTGAAAACGGGCGCAAACAGTATATGCTCCTGGCTGGCTACCCCTGATTCCCTGGAACTCCTGCTGGATACAAATTCCGGTGGTTCGGGCGTGCTGTTGGGTGAACGCACCCTGCATGCAGCCGATATCATTACGACGGAAAACCAGCCTGGTGAAAATCCCTTTCATACGGATATCCGGTTTTGTAAAATGATGTGTGCAAATCCAAAACTGCCCGCCGAACCGGTATATGGAATCAACGACTGGTATTTTGCCTATGGAAATAATTCACGAGATCTGATCCTGGAACATACCCGACTGATGGCGGATCAGGTGACGAATTGGGACAACCCGCCATTCTCCGTGATTGACATGGGCTGGTCGGTAAAACCAGCTAAAACCAATACGGAATATTGCTGGGGCGACGACTTCACACAGGGCAATGACAAATTCGGGGACATGCACGATGTTTCCGAAGAAATAAAAAAACTGGGCATGCGTCCCGGTATCTGGACGCGCCCCCTGATCGCTAATGCAAAAGACAAACCGGCTGCGCTGATCCCACTGCGAAAGGATGCTACCGATCCGAAAGAACGGTACCTGGATCCGACGATCCCTGAAAACCTGCAGCGAATCGGGAATACCATCCGTCTGTATAAAACCTGGGGTTATCATCTTGTAAAACACGATTATACCAGTTTTGATTTTTTTGGAAGATGGGGGTTTCAAATGAATGAAGCGATGACGGTCCCCGGCTGGCATTTCCAGGACCGGTCCATCACCAATGCCGAGATCCTGCTTTTTTTATACCGGACCATCCGCGCTGCCTCGCTGGACATGTACCTGATCGGTTGTAACACCTTCAGTCATTTGTCCGCCG
>DHWT01000229.1 GCA_002413325.1 Chitinophagaceae bacterium UBA5175
CATTGGGGCTCTTCCACATTTGTTTCAAATGGAATTCCTCCACGCGGGCTTCATCCGGCGTGATGGTGGCGCATTTGATACCGACCCCGGTCTGCCTGATGGCGTTGGCTGCATCGATGGTTACCTGATCGTTGGTCTGGTCCCGGTGTTCAATACCCAGGTCATAATATTTTATATCCAGGTCCAGATAAGGCAGGATGAGTTTGTCTTTTATAAACTTCCAGATAATCCTTGTCATTTCATCCCCGTCGAGTTCTACTACCGGATTGGCGACTTTAATTTTTTTAGCCATGGGTATAAATTTTTATGGAAAAGTCAGCAAACCTACATGAATTGATGCAATCCACAAAGCGGCCCCATTCCGTATCCGGGAAGCAGACGGACTGCCGAACCCGCTGTACGGCATGATTCCGGCCCATCGGCAGGTATAAATATTTGTTGCGGCTCTTACAACTTGGTACCTTACATATTCAAACCTGATTCCATGGAATTAATGGAGATCGTAAAATCTTACCTATCCAATTTTATTTCATTGAATGAACGGGAATTCAATTACATGGCTGGTTTGTTTGAATTGCGCCATTTCGAAAAAAGGCAGAAACTGGTGGTGCAGGGTGAGGTGGAAAAGTACCTGAATTTCATTCTGCAGGGATTGGCGCGAAAATATTTTATCCGGAAAAATGAAGAAATGGTCATCCAGTTTTCCCGGGAAAACGAAATCATCTGCTGTTTTGATTCATTTATGTCGGGCGAGCCATCCAATTTTTCCGTTGAAGCACTGGAACCCCTGGATGTTGTCTCGATTACGCTGGAGAATATTGAAAAACTCTATGAATTCAGTCCGAAAATGGAAAGGCTGGGGAGGCTGATTGCTACGCAGGAATACCTCAAAAAGGAGAGTTTTGAGTATAACCGTTTACGGTTGACCTCCCAGGAACGCTTCATTAATTTTATCCGGAACAACAGTAATCTCCTGCAGCGGGTTCCACAGAAATACCTGGCTTCTTACCTGGATATGAAACCCGAAACCTTCAGCCGACTCAAACACCTGATGAAAAGGCCTTCATAAATTGACGATCAGTACAGGTATCCTGAGTTCATGCCTTACGGTATTCACCGTTTCCCCATAAATAAAGTCTTTTAAGCCGCTGTGACCATGGGCACCAATCACAAGGAGTTCGGCCCCTTCTTCTTTCACTATGCGCACGATTTCTTTTGAACGGTGAATATGCCCCAGGCGGGTAATCGCTTTATAATTATTTTTTTCCAGCGATTCCTGGTAGCCGGTGAGGCGCTCCTGGTCAGTTCTTGACTCCAGGTCATCACTTTGTTTGCCGAGCATCCGGGCCGAAGCGCTTTCCACAATATGGATTAAAATATAATGACTTTCCGTTCCACCCTGGCCGATGGCAAAGGCGAGGAGTTTTTCATCCTGCCGTGTGAAATCCAGTGCGACGGCAATTTTTCTGAACCGGGGGATTTCCAGGCTGGTAATGGCATTACCCTCTCCATGCAGGGCAATATCCTTGGCGGTCACCTTGCTTCTCCATGGATGTACTAAAATATAAAATAACAGGATCAGGGCCATTATCAGCACCAGTACCGCCAGTATTTTCCAGATAATATATCCCGGCATACTGAAAAAGCCGGTCCCTACTTCCAATACCAGTTTCAGATTCAGATAAAGCAGGAGGGAGGCTATGACCCAGGCAAGCACACGGGTTCCTGGTTTTATCCTGAAAATGCCCATTTTTTTTTTATCGCTCACAAAATGAATCAGGGGAATTACGGCGAATCCCAGTTGAAGGCTCAGTATAACCTGGCTGAATATCAGGAGCCGGTCAACCTGGTTTTCTCCGGAAATACCGATAACAATGACGGCGGGAATAACCGCCAGCAACCGGGTGATGATCCTGCGCAGCAAGGGATTGATCCGCAACCGCAAATAGCCCTCCATTACGATTTGTCCGGCGAGGGTACCCGTGATGGTCGAGCTTTGCCCTGCGGCAATCAGAGCGACGGCAAAGAGGATAGAGGCGATTTTGGTTCCCATCAGGGGGGAGAGCAGTTGATGTGCTTCCCGGATGGAGGCGACCTCTGTACGGCCGGATTTGAAAAATACAGCTCCCGCCAGGATCAGGATGGCGGCATTGACAAAAAATGCCAGATTCAGGGCAATGACTGAATCCAACAGGTTCAGTTTTAATGCCGTTTTGATAAAGGGTTCCTCTTTTCTGATTTTCCGGGTCTGCACCAGGGCGGAGTGGAGGTACAGATTATGGGGCATAACGGTGGCCCCGATGATACCGATGGCCACATAAAGCGCTGCTGCTCCGGGAAGGGAGGGCACCAGTCCCTGGCTGATCTCCGCCAGTGAGGGTCTTGCGAGGAAGATTTCAACGAAAAAAGAGAGCCCGACAATGGCAATAAGGCCTAAAATAAATATCTCCATCTTGCGCATACCCAGCCGCTGGAGAAATAATAAAAGAAATGTATCCAGGGCTGTAATGGCAACGCCATAGATCAGGGGAAGTCCGGTAAGAAGTTGGATCCCGATGGCCATTCCCAGCACTTCTGCCAGGTCGCAGGCTGTGATGGCGATTTCAGCCAGGATATAGAGGCAGAAATTAACGAGGCGGGGGTAGGCTTCCCGGTTTGCCTGCGCGAGGTCCCTGCCGCGTACAATACCAAGCCGTGCAGAAAAATTCTGCAGTACCACGGCCATCACATTACTCATCAGAAGAACCCAGATGAGGCGGTAACCAAACTGACTGCCACCGGCAATATCGGTAGCCCAGTTTCCCGGATCCATATAGCCCACGCTGACCAGGTAGGCGGGTCCGAAAAAGGAAAAAAGCTGTTTCCATCGGGAACCATCATGGTTTACTTCAACGGTCCCATGCACCTCGCTGAGCGAAAGATCACTGAATTGGGCTTGTTTCATCGGTCTGAACAGGCATTTGCAGCGCTGGCTGAATCCCGGTTTGAACAAATCTAAAATATGTTCCTGGAAAACTGTGAAAATAATAGGAGGCCGGGTAATTGCTGAATCTTTATTTTTGATTTTTAATTGGATTGCATGCGATTATCGAAAATGATGTTGGTTTTCATTCTGATGACCCTTTTGATATACTGCAGAAATAAAACCAGGGAGGGTGCCGGGGCTATAAAAAAATTAGAACCGGAGGATTTCCTGGCCCTGTTTCATCCCCTGAACCTGCCGGTTATTTTTGCCGACAGTTCCCTGACCAGGAAACCAGCTGATTCACCGCTGGCATGGTCTGCTTATAACCAGTTCATTACAGATACCCTGATTCATAAGTTTTTTGGAAAAGCAGTGAAACCCAGGCTGTACACTGGCGGCAAACTGGTGGTAAAGGGAGCAGAGACTTATCTTTTCATCAAAGCCCTGAGCCCTTCAAAAAAAATACTGTACCTGGTTTGTTTTGACAGGGAGGGAAAATTCCGGGCTGGCATGCCCCTGGTCATCCGGGAGGGGGACTCTGAAATGCGTTATACCGCTTCCATTGATAATAAATACACGATTTCAGTGAGTCGTATCCACAAAGACCCCGAAGGGCGGGCATATTTTGTGCGGATGGTCTACGTTTATAATGCAGAAGGGGCCTTTACACTGATCATGCGGGAATCCAATGAAGGGAAACCCCGGATTGCCCCCATTTATAATCCGATTGATACTTTAGCCCATAAACATAAATACACCGGAGATTATATAGAAGATAAACGGAATTTTATTTCCTTCCGGGATGGGAAGAATAATTCCGTGATTCGTTTTTTTGTTCATTTTGAAAAGGATAACGGGAATTGCAAAGGCGAACTGAAAGGGGAGGCGCGTTTTGTTACTTCCACCGTTGCCCGTTATATTGCAAGCGGAGATCCATGTTCAGTAGAGTTTAGTTTCAGTGAAAAAAACGTCCGTATGAAGGAATTGGAAGGCTGCGGCAGTCACCGGGATATACGTTGTTATTTTGATGGTATATACCCCAGGCATCGACAAGTGCCCGTTAAACCGGTAAAAACCAGGCGACGATAAATATAAAATAAATCAAACCCGTATCCGTTTACTCATTCTATTATGAATTTTACAAATTTTGCAGTCCCTTACACAGTAGATCCCCGTTTTTCGAAAAAAGTAGCCTATTTCTCCATGGAGTTTGCGGTTCACCAGCCATTGAAAATATATAGTGGCGGACTTGGATTTCTTGCTGGATCCCATGTGCGAAGCGCTTATGAATTACGGCAGAATTCGATTTTCATCGGAATCCTTTGGAAGTACGGGTATTATGACCAGGCCCGGAACCAGGACCAGAGCCTGCAGGTAACCTGGGTCGAAAAACAATATCCTTTTTTGCAGGATACCGGTATCAAATACCAGGTTAACATTCACGATCATCCCGTTTGGGTGAAAGCGTATTACCTGGCCCCGGAAACCTTTAACGGGGCGCCCCTGTTCCTGTTAAGCACCGACCTGCATGAAAATGATTATGTCTCCCAAACCATCAGCCACCGTCTGTATGATGCCAACCTGGCAACCAAGGTAGCGCAGTTCATCCTGCTGGGTGTGGGGGGAGCCAAACTCGTGGACCAGCTGAATTTCCAGCCGGAACTTTATCATTTGAATGAAGCACACGGCATCAGCGCTGCTTTTTATCTCTACCAGAAATACAATAAAAATATCGAAGAGGTAAAAAAGAGGCTGGTTTTTACCACACACACTCCGGAAGAAGCCGGCAATGAGAAGCACGATATGAAACTCTGTTATGACATGAGTTATTTCTGCGGTTTGTCCATCGAAGAAGCAGCTGCCCTGACCGGCATGGAGGATCATCTGTTCAACCATTCACTGGCCGCTCTTCGCTTTTCCCATCTTTCCAACGCGGTTTCCCGTTTACACGGAGAGGTGTCGCGTAACATGTGGAGTAAATATTCCGGCATCTGCCCGATCATTCATATCACCAACGCACAGAACTGGACGTACTGGGCGGATAAGCAGTTGTATAAGAAGATGGAGGATGGTGATAATTTCTGGTGGGATGACCGCAAACGGTACCTGAAAAAAAGAGCATTTGAAATCGTTGCCGATCAAACGGGTCGGTTGTTTAACCCGGATATTTTCACCATTGTATGGGCGCGCCGGTTTGCCGGTTATAAACGGGCCGACCTGATTGCCCGGGATAAAAAAAGATTTACTGAATTGCTGTCTAATGAAAAGTACCCCGTCCAGATAATCTGGGCAGGAAAACCCTACCCGATGGATTACCCGGCGATCAATGATTTTAACTACCTGGTGCATCTGAGTAAGGAATATCCGCAGGTAGCTGTCCTGACCGGGTATGAGCTCCATTTGTCCAAGAGAATGAAACAGGCCGCAGATTGCTGGTTAAATAATCCGCGGGTGCCCCGGGAGGCTTCGGGAACCAGTGGCATGACCGCCGCGATGAATGGTGCCCTGAATTTCTCCACCGACGACGGATGGATTCCGGAATTCATCAACCATGGCAATAACGGGTTCCTGATTGGAAAATCTGATTACAGCAACATGACCGTTCCGGAACAGGATGAATATGACCTGAACTCGCTCTACGAAGTATTGCAGAACCAGATCCTGCCCCTTTATTACGAGCAAAGAGATACCTGGCGCCAGGTTGTAAAAAACGGGATGGCTGATGTTCGGTTCCAGTTCGACTCAGGACGCATGGCCACTGAATACTACGAGAAGTTATATGTCTGATCTTAAGAAGCCGGGTAATATCATTTGGGGATTATTTTAAAATTCCCGGATTCACTTCTCGATTCCCAGCAGCTCCACTTCAAAAATCAGGGTGGATCCAGGTTTAATATCCGGTCCCATCTGCTGATCGCCATATGCCAGTTCAGAAGGAATAAAAAGGCGGTATTTGCTGCCTACAGGCATCAGTTGCAGGGCTTCGGTCCATCCCCGGATAACACCATTCACGGCAAATTCAATCGGATGGCCCTGTTTGATAGAACTGTCAAATACGGTACCATCTATCAGTTTTCCTTCATAATCGCATTTTACCTTGTCGGTTACCGTGGGTTTGGGACCAGTTCCTTCTTTAAGAACAATATATTGTAAACCGGAAGCGGTGGTTACCACGCCTGGCCTGGTTTTGTTTTCCGCCAGAAATGCAAGTCCCTGTTTTTTTGCAACCGCAGCTTTTTCTGCCTTGGCTTTTTCCAGATAACTCATCACGATCTGGTTGCATTGCTGTTCATTCAGCAGGGTCTTATCGCCCTTCATTTCATCCTGGATGGCCCTGTTTACCAGGGTGTCATTTATTTGTGTAATGCCCTGTTGTTTATAAAAATTTGCCACCATGATGCCGATACTGTAACTCAGGGAATCCGTTATGTTATTCAGAGTGACGGGTGAAGTGGACGGTGTGGTTTGGGGGGTCTTTTTTACCCCTGACTGGGCAAATAACTGGAAGCAACCGAAGGAAAGCGAAAAAAGGAAAATGTATTTTTTCATGCGTGTTTTTTAGCAGCCGCAAAAATAAGGAAACTCCCCAAGCTCACCGAGATGCTTTTTTCCGGGAGGGAGTTAACATTT
>DHWT01000121.1:0-26218 GCA_002413325.1 Chitinophagaceae bacterium UBA5175
GTGGGCGTCTGACCATTAAATATCTGGTGTATCTCCAGGTCGTAGGAAAGTGGTGGAATCGCCGAACCACAGGTGGTATTGGGGGCCGTCCAGCTGAATATCAGCGGATGAGAAGGACTAACCGTGGTCAGGCTGTTCATGAGATTGATCGCATTAACGGGCTGTACAAATTGCGGTGCGGACGCTTTGTAGCATACCGTAAAAACGGCGCAGCTCGCATTCGGATCAGATAACGGTCTTGCATAGGACACATCGCTATAATCATATACGGTAATGCACAGACGGTAGGTTCCTTCCGGTAATTTATAATTAATGCCTTCTTTAATGCCGCTGAATGAAATACCCTGAAGGATAACATAATTGTCAATCAGATTCCCGAAACCCTGCATCAGCTGATATCCGTTCAGCATGACCGAGGTCCCGAGTGGAATAAATATGGGTTGCTGTGGCTGGAAATTTGTATTCATTGAAAGCGTAAAAGGAGCAGGCGACAGCCTTTCCAGGGTGCCTGCTATCTTCACCTGGTATTGACCAGCGCCTCCCGTTACAGAAGGAGCAGCAAATAAGCTCACCATTAAATGCATGCCTCCCGTGCCCTGCAGCATATGGTCAAAATAAGGCATGACAGGAGGAACCACGACGACCCGGACGGAAACCGGATAGCTGGCCTGCGCATGGGCCATGTTAATGGAAAAAACCAGTAACATGCCCAGCCCCATATTTCGCAAGATCCCCGAATTTCTTCTCATGACTGGTTGCATTTAGAATGTGTAATTATATGATAATCCACCGGCCACATTGGTCGTTGTAACGGAATAGGGCAGCTTTTGCTGCAGGCTGCTGCTGCTTGGTGGCGTGGATACGATATTGTAATAGGCTGAAAAACTATGCTTCTTATTCACCGAATAATGAATGTTGAAAGAACCGGTAATATTATTGTTTGCATTTCCCTGGGAGAACTGATTTATCATGTATCCGGCGGATAACTGCAGGCCCAGCGTTTTGTTTTTCAGCAGCTGCATGGAAGTGCCTGCATTGAAACCATAAGAGGTATAAATATTTATCCCCTGTTCGTAATGGTTGTACAAGACATTTCCATTCAGTGAATAAGATTTCTGCGTAAACATGCAGGAATAATTCAAAACAGCAGTCAGGGTCTTACTGTTGGTGGTTGGTGAAGTAACCACATTGCGGTCATCGAGCAGCGAATAGGTCACCGAAGGAGACAGGGTTTGCAGAACGGTTGATTTACCGAAATTGAAACTGGGGGTAACAGCCACATTGAATATGACCTGGTTCTCCCGCACCGAGTCATTTATATGCGTGGTTCCGTCGGTCTGCTTCAGTTCGATGGCCGATGTGGCGATACTCAGGCTGGCATGGGTACCCATCATCGCAGACAGGTTCAGGCTGCCCGTATTGGTATGTAATTCACTTTCCAGTTGTTTTGACAGATCATTATGCTGGTCGTTTAAATTGGCATTGATATTGACTTTCCCATTGGCCAGGTTCGTACCCGCATTCCATTGAAATACTTCCACATCGTTCAGCATATACGGAGTTCCCAGGGACTGGAAACCGGGTTCCACCCGTCGGTATCCAAGTGTCGTATTGAAGTTTTTCAGCATCAGGGAAACGAGCGTTTGTCCGGCCAGACTGCTTGTGGTGCTGTTTCTGAAATCCATGAAATTGTACAAAAATTTGTCGAGGGATTTGGTCAGCGTATCTTTTTTTACCTTCTGTGCAGACATATCCTGGGACGTGCCGCTGCCGGCAAGATCTCCTGTCCAGATTATTTTTTTAAGGAGGGTAAACCGGAAAGAAGCTCCGACTACCGTGTTTTCCTGGGGCCGGAGCACCAGTGTCTGGTTTATCAGTTTAATGGAGCTGCTGTCATCCTTGGCATGAAAATATATGATATCAAAATGATTCGATGCCGTTCCATAACCAATCTTTGCCCCGTATCCGATGCGGCCATATTGCGGCATCGCCAGATGACCTGTGGTCGTGTCCTCACTGATGGCTTTATTCAGGCTGCCATAAAAAGCCGCGAACCGGAATTTACCCGGCGTCAGTTCGATACCCGCACCCTTAAAGCTTTGCCCGTCAAAAGTAAAGGGCGACATGGATATGTTACGGTATCCCAGATCCAGTTTGATCCATTTGTACGTGGGACTTATACCGAATTGTGAAAAGGGAGTTGTATAACTTTTGCTGTACTGGTTAATGATAAATGAGACCGGGAGCGAGACACTGTAAATAGTCGGGGTAAAATTTCCATACAGGTTCCAGGTCAGCGGATCGCGTGTATAGGAAGTCTCGTTGGAATTATAAAAATTAACACCCCCGCCTAAATTCCCGCTGAACGTAAAGGGCTTTTCCTTACCTATTTTGCCCAGGTCCTGAGCCTGCAGGCATGAACCCGTTAAAGCAAATGCAACGATCCATATGCTCTCAGTAAGCAGCTTATTTTTCATCGATCACCTAAATGCAAATGATTATTGTGAAACCTGGTTAAAACCTATATTACACAAGCCATTCATTACATTTTTTATATTACCAGAGATTCTGGGAACACGGGCGTCAGGGTTAATTTATTATATCGGTCCTGGTAATTGGAATATTCTTTTTTTTGTGGAAACAAATTCGCCTGGATGCCAGGCTCTGCAACATCATAAGGATTGATGCCTGCCCTGGCAAAACGATAACCGGTTTCCGCCTGCAGGCTATCTGTATACGGGGTCGCATTTATACTATCCTTAATGCTCAGGAGGATTGGTAGTAAAGATTGAACGTGAGCAGTCTTCATCAAGTGTTGGTTTGTTTCCTGGTACAGCTCTGAATAAATATTAGGATAAATATAACAATTGAAATAATATTTTCTATTCTTTCATATTTTTTTCAGGAAAAAAAACGCTGCATCATACAATCCGGCTGCCGGATTGAGGAAAAAATTAAAAAGGGTGCCAATAACGGATCATTAACAAAAAAAGGACGGGCAGATAATAAGAAAAATATTAAGGCAACAGGAAACAGGTGTAGCACGCGCATCAACTGGATGAGACCCGCGTCCGGGACGCAGGTTCGCTGCACAATCCAAAAAGTTATTCTTTTTTTGCTTTTTCGACGATTGTATCTGTAACCAGCATCGGTACCAGGTAGCCACCCGAATCGATACGGGTCTTCGGGAATGCCTTTTGCAACGCCGGCCATTCGGACCTGTTGATATGTGTCTGGTAGAGATACAGGGAATGCAGTGACTTCAATCCCCTTAACTGTAAAATTCCCTGCAAAGTAACTTTTGTACCCACCAGGTTCAGGTATTGAAGATGTAGCAATGTTTGAACAGATGCCAGTCCTTTATCCGTAATATTTGTATTCTGCAGGTTTAACCACCTGAGATTTCCCAATTGGGCAATCACCGCCATATCACTGTCGTTAATATTTGTACCTGCCAGTTTCAGCCAGATCAGTTGTTTTTTTAATTCCGGCAGCCAATGAAGTACTTCGTTACTGATCTCCTGATCTGTTACAAAATCGACCATGAGCCAGTTACTGTTTTGTGCAACCGGCAGAACAACAATCCCCTGTTGTTTCATTTTTTCCAGTACCGATCCATCAGCCTTTTCCACTTCTTCCTCCGGAAAATCCACGGTCTTCTTCTCGGGGACATTTTCCTTTTGCAGCGCAAGCAAAATAGGGCTGATCTGTTCCGGCTGATGCAGATCTTTCACTTTTCTATCAAAATCAGCCCCCTGGCTGATCCACCATTTCAATAAAGCGATCTGGCTTTCCGCAGGCTGGGGTTTTTCTTTGGGTGGCATATGGTCTTCGTTATCCACGGGCAGCAATAACCGCTTGATCAATTCGCTGCCCTCCGCGTTCCCGGGTTCAATCACTTTACCGTCCTTCCCGCCTTTCATCAGCATCAGGGAATCATCCAGGCGCAGTTTCCCCTTCTGTTTCTTTTCTCCATGGCAGCCATAACACCGGGTTTGGAAAATGGGTTTGATAACGTCCCTGTAAACATAAGCTTCCTGAACATTGGGCAGCGGCTTTATGATGTTATCGGGAACGGAGTCCTTTCCGAAGACATCAGCCAGCGGTTTCGTAAGGTAATCTGATCCATGAGTTAAAGAACCCCCGAGATGGCCGGCAACAAAAATGAGTACCATTAATCCTGCAGCCAGGATTTTTTCATTCACCGGAATACTGAATTTACTGACTTTCAAAAACAGCAATAATGAAAATACGGCAACCCCAATCCCCATCCACTGATGCCAGCTCACGGTCGTCTTATCATAATCATCGCTGATGGATAACAGGTAACCCGTAATGCAGGATGCAAACGCTGCAATCATACCGCATAATAAGACTACCGGAACTGCGACCTGAACCTGTTTAAATTTCTCCGTATGGGATAACCATTGTAATAAAATGCCCGTCAGCAAAATGCCAATGGGCAAATGAACCAGCAGGGGATGAAAATGACCAAAAAATTCCTGGATGGATAAAAACACGAATATCTTTTTAAGCGGGGTAACGGTTTCTTAAAAGCTGCATCATATATACGTTAACAGCCCATTGGTCAGCCAGGGGCTTTCGTGTATAAGGCAGGGTTGGCATATAATCCGGTGGCCCGAACTCCGTTAAAACAGTGAGCGTATCTCCCTTTTGTTTTTTTAATTCAACCACTTTATCCCACCAGGTTACATGCGCCTTCACGGCCTGCTCCCATTCCGGCGCCCGCGGATCATTCACCTGCGGCCCTTCGGCATGTCCGATCCGGGCATGAATATGATCCACGCGATTCAAAGTCATATCCAGGGTTTCAGGTTGATCCTCCAATAAACTTTCATGCACATTGCACCAGTGAGATACATCGAAGGTGATCCGGAGGTCTGGGTTGTTTTCTATATAATATCTTGCGACGGGTGCAGCGTATAATAACCTGGAACGGTGCGTTTCGTGACAGATCTTTATGCCGGTGGACTTCGCCAGTGCGGTCGTGTGATCCATAAATGTTTTGCCCTGTTCATAGGAAAAATAATCCTTGCCCGAATGACAATTAATATATAGCGGCCGCTGAATGGATTCATGCGCAGCGGCATCAACCATTTGTACAAACTGGTCAAAGTGCTTCTGATAATTGCTGTCTGACCCGGCGCACAGAAAACCAACCTCCAGTTCATGCTTTTTTAAAGCTGTAAATAATGTATCCTGATCCTTTTTTTCCATAGGCCACCAGATCTCTATTCCGTCATAACCCTCCTTTTTCACTTTTGCGCAATATGCATCCAGGGTCCCTTCGAAACCCCAGTTCGTAGCCAGCAGTCTGAGCTTAAAATTATTGTTCATGTTCGATTTTGGCGGATTTGCAGATGCAATCGCTTCCAGTGACGATAGCAGCAGCGCCGTAGTTGCAGATCCGGAAGCTTGTAAAAAATTTCTGCGATCCAATTTAAATGCAATTTAGAATGATAATATCCCGGTCAGTTCAGGCAAGTATATCTTCAATAACTTTCCCCCTCGTATCTGTTAGCCTGAATGGCCGGCCCTGGAACTGATAAGTAAATTTTTCATGATCAAATCCAAGCTGATTTAAAATGGTCGCCTGTATATCAAATGGCTCCACTTTCCCGCTGACGGTACTGTATCCGATTTCATCTGTTTCTCCATAACAGAATCCCTTCTTAATACCCGCACCGGCCATCCAGATGGTAAAAGCTTCCGTATGATGATCCCTCCCCTTGAACGGCATTTTCTTCCCCTCGCGATTTTCCATCATGGGTGTACGGCCAAATTCACCTCCCCATACCACCAGGGTCTCTTCCAGTAAACCCCGCTGTTTCAGATCCAGTATTAAAGCAGTGATTGACTTATCTACCTGTCTGCATTTATTGATAAAGCCCACGTCAATCGCCAGACTGGCATCCGACCCGTGACTGTCCCAGCCCCAGTCGAACAACTGAACGAAGCGGACGCCCTTTTCCACCAGTTTTCTCGCCAGCAAAACATTATTTGCAAAACAAGCCTGCCCGGGTTTTGTGCCATACAGTTCATGGATATAATCCGGTTCATTATGTATATTCATCACTTCAGGTGCTGAAATCTGCATCTTGTAGGCCATTTCGTACTGTGAAATACGGGACAAAATTTCGGGATCCTTATATTCTGCATATTCCTGCCGGTTCACTTCATTTATCGCATCAATGGATGCCTTTCGTAAATCCCTGTCCATGCCGTCCGGATCATTCATAAACAATACCGGACTGCCTTCACTCCGGCATTGCACACCCTGGTAAACACTCGGCAGAAACCCGCTGCCCCATATGCTTTTACCGGCATCCGGATTCTTACCGCCGCTGGTTAATACTACAAAGCCGGGCAGGTTTTGATTCTCCGTTCCCAGGCCATAGGTTACCCATGATCCCAAACTCGGACGACCCATTCTGGGAGAACCCGTGTGTACCATCAGCTGCGCCGGTGCATGATTAAACTGGTCAGTCGTGACCGCTTTTAAAAAACTGAGTTCATCAACGATTGTGGCGAGATGTGGCATATGCTCACTTACCCAGGCACCGCTCTGGCCGTGTTGCGTAAATTTTGCCTGCGGCCCCATCATCTTGGGCACACCCCGGATGAATGCAAAACGTTTCCCTTCCAGCAGCGATTTCGGGCAGTCCTGCCCGTCCATTTTCATCAGCTCCGGCTTATAATCAAACAATTCCAGTTGGGAAGGTGCGCCGGCCATGTGTAAATAAATCACAGCTTTTGCCCTGCCGGGAAAGGGTGACAGTTTTGGCAGGAGCGGATGTGCCGGATCAAATACTACATCAGTCCCCGGTGCCGGTGTGCCACAGCTTCCAAGGAATGAACCCAATGCCAGTGCACCCAAACCCATTGCGCTTTCCTTTAAGAAATGCCGGCGTGTATGCATGTGCATAACAGTCCGCTCTGCTTCCCGAAGTAACCGTTGATTATGTAATTCTTTTTGCGTCATGTAATCGTTAGTTTTTTGTCACCACTTCATCCAGGTTCAGGATCGCGTTCGCGACCACGGTCAACGCGGCCGTTTCCGGCCTGGTGTTATTACTTTCCCCGCCCAACATTTCGCAGGTTTTTTCCCTGTCTTTTTCGAACTGGACGAATGCTTTCTGATATAAATTCAGCAGGGCCTGTAAACTTTTGTCATCGATCGCATGACAGGTCGCCCATTGATATCCTTCCATAATCTGCTTTTCCGGATTACTTCCTGATGCGGTTTGCATACGGTGTGCAAAATGCCTTGCCATATCAATATACACAGAATCATTCAATGTGGTGAGCGCCTGCAAAGGAGTGTTGGTCCGTATCCGACGGGCTGTACACACCTCACGTGAAATTCCATCGAAACTGATCATGGACGGATAGGCAGCCGAACGTTTCCAGTAGGTGTACAAGGCACGGCGGTACTGTTTCCGGCCTTTACTTTGCTCCCAGTCTTTGCCATTCCAGGGGGAAAGCCAGATACCTTTTGGCTGCCAGGGAAATACACTGGGGCCATACATCGAATCACAGAATTCACCGCTGATGCAAAGGGCCTGGTCGCGAACCTCTTCTGCCGATAAACGAACTCTTGCTCCCCGTGCATAGTACCTGTTGTACGGATCCTGCTGCTGCAACCCGGGTGTTATCCTGGAATCCTGCTGATAGGTGGCACTCATGACCAGGGTGCGTATTAATTTTTTCACACTCCAGTTATCTGTATACATAAACTGATAACTCAGCCAGTCCAGCAATTCCCGATGTGTGGGAGGAGTCCCCTGTGAGCCAAGATCATCCAGAGTTTCTGCAAGACCTGTTCCAAAAATCTGCTCCCATACACGATTTACCATGGTCCTTGCTGTTAACGGGTTTTGTCTGGATGTTAACCAGGCAGCCAGCCCCAGCCGGTTTCGCGGGACATTGGAAGGGAAAGGATTCAGTGACTGGGGAACATCGGGTGTCACTTCCTTTCCCTTTACCAGCCAGTTGCCCCGCTCAAAGACATAAGATGGCCGGTGCATATCCGGCGGATTATCCATCATTACAGGCGTTGTGGGAACGATCGCCGAATAGATTTGCTGGTATTTCTTTTTCATTTCTCCATATCCCGGTTTGTCTTTACCCGGAAATTCCGATGTAAAATAAAACCAGTCAAAGATGGCGCCGTTATCTTCGGGCTTTTTTAAATTCGGGTTGTTGTATGTAAAATACAGATCATGCATTCCGTGATTTACGGAAATTCCGGTCTGGGTGATTGCCCATCCTTCTTTCTTTTTCGCCAGATTTACTGATGCAATCAGTTTTCCGCCCGGAGAATCCAGGTGTATTTTCCAGACACCCCCTGAGGTATCCGCCTGGTAACGAAATATCAGTAGATCTTTATGATTCATGTCCACTTTCTTCAGACGGCATTGGGCCCGGTTTCTCAAAGCCAGCCATTTGGTATCCGCCAGTTCGCTATTGATAAAGCGGTCGCAGGTAAGTGAGTTATAGGCAGGCTGCCATGTTTTTAAAAATGTATATACCTCCTTTGCTTTTACTGCTGACACATTTTTCCGCAGCCATCCTGTTATTGCCAGCAATTGCCGTTGCAGAGAATCATTATAACTGCGAAGCAATGGATAGTCGGCTTCAGTATCTTCATCCCGGCTGTCATTGAAAAAAGCCATGAATTTATAATATTCATCATGCCTAAAAGGGTCATAAGGATGGCTGTGACACTGCACGCACCCGAATGTTGTACCCAGGATGGCCTGCCAGGTTGTATTTACCCGGTCAAGAACCGCTGCCGTCCTGAACTCTTCATTATCTGTACCACCTTCATCATTCGTCATGGTGTTGCGGTGAAAAGCCGTGGCGATGTATTGTTCATCTGTAGGATTCGGTAATAAATCGCCGGCAATCTGTTCGGTTAAAAACCGATCATAAGGTTTATCCTCATTAAAAGCGTGGATAAGCCAGTCCCGGTATCTCCAAATGGAACGGCTGTCATCGCGCTCATAACCTTTCGTATCGGCATATCGGGCAAGATCGAGCCACAGGGAAGTCCATTTCTCACCATAATGCGGGGAACCCAGTAAGGAATCTACCAGGTCTGCATACGCATGATCACTGTTATCATGCAAATATTTTGCTGCAAGTTCGTCGCTGGCAGGCATTCCGGTGATATCGAGACTTACCCTGCGCAGCAGGGTTTCCTTATCAGCCTGCGGAGCATGCTGTAATTTCCGTTCCCGGAATTTTTGTTCAATGAAAAGGTCTATTTCATTTTTTGCCCAATTGCTTTTGACATTCACCAGCCCGAAGAATGTCTTCTGCGCGGGAACGGGCACTACCTTTACCGGAACATAAGCCCAGTGCGCTCCCCAGGGCGCCCCTTCTTTTATCCATCTTCGAAGGATGCCTATATCTTCCTTATCTAAGGGATCATGTTTATAGGGCATGCGGTCTTCGGGATCACTGAGACTGATCCGCCGGATCATTTCACTATGATCCGGGTCACCCGGAATGATGGCATATTTTCCC
The DNA here is from genome assembly GCA_002413325.1 of Chitinophagaceae bacterium UBA5175. Taxonomy (GTDB): domain Bacteria; phylum Bacteroidota; class Bacteroidia; order Chitinophagales; family Chitinophagaceae; genus Puia. The sequence goes on from DHWT01000121.1 coordinate 9,553, forward strand.
GACTTTACTTTTGCGAGGGCCTCGTCACGAAACAATAAACTGAATCCGCCCTTTTGCCTTACCCCGCCATGACAGCTGATACAATGCCCGTTCAGGATCGGTTTTACCTGCGATGTAAAGTCAACAGGCTCCTGGCGGGTGCCCATCATAAATATCAAGACAGACAAAACCAGCAAGCCAATCGCCAATAATTTTTTTTTCATTGATGTCCCCTTGTACGTCCGAACCCGGATCAGCCGGTACCCTGACCTAAGTTAATTAAATTGTCAATTATTTACATCTTTCGTTTTATTTTCCCGCCGGATCTTTACACGGTGAAATCACCTGGATTATCCTTGCAGTTAAAACATTTTAATATGGAGACTTCAAACAAAACTCCGATTACGGTAGAAACCACAGTACATACGCCGGTAGAGAAAGTATGGGAATGCTGGACAGTACCCGGGCATATTACCCAATGGAACAACGCCTCAGATGACTGGCACACACCATATGCTGAAAATGATCTGCGGGTGGGTGGCAAATTCCTGTCAAGGATGGAAGCCAGGGACGGCAGTTTTGGTTTTGATTTTGAAGGCGTATATGATGTGGTAGTGCCAAACGAACTGATCGCTTACACGCTGGGTGACGGCCGGAAAGTAAGAATCAGATTTTCCCCCTCAGAAGATAAAACAGCCATCGTGGAGACATTTGAAGCAGAAAACCAGCATTCAGTTGAATTGCAAAAAGCCGGCTGGCAATCCATTTTGGACAACTTCAGGAAGTATACTGAAACCATTCACCAATTATAAATTCTTCAAAATACGCCCCGGGGTAAGTTCATACAGTTGAAAGACCCGGACGGCAATAGTTTAAGTTATCATAAAAAATAAAATCACCGGCATAGGAATTCGCTGTCATAAGTATATCCGGCGGACTGACCGAACGGTTCGGTCTCCCAGGCTTTATCAGTTCCGGCTGGATGAACTAAATTCTTTTACTGCGCGAATCCGTGCGGGTGCTTTAAATGAAAACCCGTACGCTCCTGGTAGGCTTTCGCAAAGGCGAGCAGGTTGGCTTCACCAAAATGTTTCCCAATAAAGGTAATGGCAGCAGGCAAACCGTTTGGCAAAAAACCGTTTGGAAGGGTGACGGATGGATTGCCTGTTAAATTGGTGATGGCTAACTGGTCACCGGTTTCCGGTGGTGCCATGATGATATCATATCCGTCAATAACAGGATCCATTTTTTTCATGATCCGGTAGCGCATCCTGCAGGCATTGATGTACTCCACCGCAGGCACAAAGCGCGAGGTTCTGAACGTGTTGGGCCACCGGTCCTTGTTTTGCTGCACCATCTCATCGTCCCGCGAAGAGCGGGTAAGCGGGTCGAAAGCGGCAGCCGATTCCACGCCAATGATCAAAGAAAGAATTTCATCTCCATGCAGATTGTCAGGAAAGGTAATAGGAATCAGTTCGGCGCCCATCTCTTTTAATACTTTAATCGTTTGCTTCTCCGTGCTGCCGGCGGGCAGCGTATCTATATAATTCCCCACATAGGCAATTCTCAATTTTTTCATGTTTACGGAACCCGTGTAATTGAAAGCGGCCTGTATAGAAGATGCATCTGTTTTATCAGCCCCATGGATATAATAAAACACAATGGCCGCATCTTCCGCTGACCTGCAAATGGGCCCTATTTTATCCGAGGTCCAGGCGAGCGCCATCGCTCCGGTCCGGGCGATACTGCCGTAAGTAGGTCTCAGCCCGGTAACCCCGCAGCGCATGGAAGGATCAACAATGGATCCATAGGTTTCCGTACCGATTGCAAAGGGCACTAAACCTGCCGCTGTTGCAGAAGCAGAGCCTGCCGATGAGCCTCCGGATCCCCTGGCAGTGTCCCAGGGGTTTCTGGTCAGACCGCCGAACCAGACATCATCCATCGCCAGTTCACCCAGGGATAATTTGGCTACCAGCACAGCACCCGCCTGTTGCAGTTGCATAGCGACAAAAGAAGTCTGGTGAATCACCTGGTTTCTGTATGGTGGCGTCCCCCAGGTGGTGTGAGTGCCCTCCACAGCAAAAAGATCTTTGATTCCATAGGGGATGCCATGGAGGGGACCCCGGTATATTCCTCTGGCGATTTCGGCATCTGCGTTTTTAGCCTGCCTGATGGCAATATCATCAGTGATCTCAATGGCACAATGTAAAACAGGTGCATATTTCTTAAGCCTGTCGAGAAAAAACCGGGTCAGTTTCTCGGAACTTATCTTTCTATACTTAATCAGGGAAGCCAGCTGAGGGATACTATAAAAGGCGAGTTGACTGATATCCTTAGGCAGGGCCACCTGGTCAGGGATGTTGAATTGGACAGGCATTTGTTTCCGGGGAACAATCATGCCAGGTAAAATCGGGTCAAACCAAAGAGGAAACGGCAGGTCATTGCTTAGATCCTGCGCATGCAGGTAGTTGTAGGTCTTCAATTTATCTGATAAAATGCCAGTCATGGAATCTCTCTTTGCCTCGGTAAAAGAGAGTCCAAACATTTTTTCCGCGCCAGCAATCTGGGAAAGGGTAACGGAATCCTGTGCGGAGACAATGATCAAATGCATGATGCAGATTGGCAGAAGGAATTTTCTCATGTGGATTTATTAAGCAGAACAGACTCAATTTGGTTGACAGCAACAACAGGTAACAGCGTACAGTGCATTACTAAATTAGTGATTTCAAAGATGGTTTCAGCCTGATTTATCTATCCGATACCATAAGAAGTACCTGCAACAAAGCCACCGAACCGAAATCCGAAGAGATTGCATACGATCCTTCCCGGAAACTGAATACCAAAACCGTTTACAGCCTGCGCCCATACGTCTATTTACCAATCCGGACATGAGCAGGCATGTTTTGTAATTTCATAGCCGGATATCAATGGTGAAAAGGAAGTTAAACCCCAGAACGAAACCCTGAAACATTTTGGCTAATGGATACATTTTGTACTTCCATGATACAAAAGTACCGTTGTCCGTTTCCGGTAGGTTTCAACGGAATCAGTGGCAGATGGATGACTGCAGATTTTAAACGGAATTAAAAGAGAATTGACAGGCCTGGTTCTTTTGTAAAAAACAAACAACCTTATAGTCTACTAATTTAGTAGGATTACAATATATTTGCAATTATGGGACCGATCCGCCATCCAATTCAAGTGGAGTTTAGCAACGCAAACCAGTCATTGTACTTTCGGCGGCATTTTCAGGGCTGTACTTCAACCGGGTTTCACCGGCCCTGGCAAAAACTCCTGTCAACAGGCCGATGTTGATTTTTTAAAACCTCTAAGATACCTGCCCGGGCAGATTAATATAATCGCAAGAAATCATTCGTTTGCCTGAAAGTCCCATTTCACCAAAGACATCATCAACCTGCATGAGACGACCATTTCTGGCCCTCCTATCGGTTCTTTCCTTATATGCTGAGATCACCATGGCACAGACTCCGGACGAACTGCTAAATTTATTTACCCCAAAAGCTGCTATAACCCAAAGGGAAGCGGACTCCATACGTTCAGAATATAGCAGAAAGCATCATGCCTGCGAATCCAGGCAGGATTCCTTCCCGCTTAGCATAGGGAAGCTCCTGCGATTAAGCGGCTATCTTCAGATCAGGTATCAGAATTACCAGGAACCTGCAAAATACAGCGGTTTTGATGTACGAAGGGCCAGGCTGGATTTCCAGGGTGATTTTTCAACCCGATGGGGCTATCGCTTATTGATTGATTTTTTTGGGGCAACAGGAACCGCACCAACCGGAGGGGCGCTTTTTTCACCCGTCCTGATGGATGCGCTGATTTCTTTTAAACCGTTTGATTTCTTAAAAATTACTGCTGGTCAGTTCCTGGTACCTTTCTCCCAGGAGAGTCTCACACCGGACAGATCGCTTGAAACGGTCGACCGTTCACAGGTGGTCAGTGCACTTGTAGCCAGGAAAGGAGATATTTCCAATGGTTTGGTTGATTCCATCGGCAATCAAAACGGAAGAGATATTGGTCTCATGGTCAATGGAAGTCTGATAAGATTTGAAAACCGCTTTCTGGCAGATTATTACCTGGCCTTGGTAAACGGAGCCGGTATCAATACGCTTGATAATAACCAATCCATGGACCTGGGTGGTCGCCTGGTATTCCATCCGTTCAAAATATTCGATATCGGAGCCTCTTATTACAACGGATTTGACATCTTCACTTCGTCACCCAATAAAAATCAGAAACGCAGCAGACTGGGAACTGAATTTATGCTGAATTACAAACTGCTAGCCATAAAAGGTGAATGGATACGGGGAAAAGAAGGCAACTCCAATCCAATAGTACATCAAGGCTGGTACCTGCAAGGCAGTTATTTTCTGTGGCCCAAATATCTGCAATGTGTTTTCAGGTATGACACTTATAATCCCAATACGGTCCAATCCAAGGACCTGGAAACCTCCACTTATTATATTCTTGGATTTAACTATTTCTTTAATGACTGGACAAAATTACAAATGGATTATTCCTGGCGAACCGAAAACCCGGGCATCAGGAACAATCTGTTCACAGTCCAGCTGCAAATTGTTTTTTAATTGCCACGGCTCTTTGGAAATGAATAACAACACGACCTGGTCAGACATGATAATGGTTATTTGCCCCTGTACAAATTTGACGAATTCCACCCAGCGAACAGCAGGCCGGATATTATTAAGAAAAAACATAACGAAGAATACCCAATATTTTGTTGGTGAGTGCAAAATCCAACATATCCCACCCAATATATTGCAGAACCTAAAAGGATCTTTGAAACTCTGTTGAAAGATGTATTCATTATACGATTATTTATTAATTCTTTTTCTTACCGGCTTTGGTTTCAGGGTGTGGATTTGTCTTTACAGATAAACTTTAAACTTCCTCAAAAAAGCCATTTACAATCAACCCGGAGTCGTTTTAACCTGGCTTTTATTAAATGACATGCTAAATATACAAAAAAAATGATTCTAACCACTAATTAAAGCCTAAAATGCCAAAAAATTACACTTTTTTGGGTTTATAGTTATAAAAATGATAATAAATCTTAATAATATAATATATATTATTTTTATACTATATGACATGGTAGTACCAGACTGATCCTTCCGCAGAAATTGCATGGCACTAACTGGGGCATATGACAACAGGTTGCCGGATATCAATTACCGGCTAATGACTGCACCGGATCCTGGCCTCATCAGGCAGTTTTGTTTGAATAGAAATGATCAGCAGCAGGAAAAATCAATTGAAACGATCTTCGGTTTTGGGGTATTGACGCTTTCAGATTAGTAAATCGATCTGGTCAATTACTTTGTCTGATCGTACGTACGATATCATTTCATTAATACACAAAAATTTCATCAGCTAAAAGCAGCGCTTTCGCTCCGGCGATATATTCTCCCTCTGGGATAATCCCTTTATTTACGGCGATCACCTTTATAAACCTGGCTTGGGTATCGTTTAGTTTTGCCTTTATGGAATTGATGCCATTAACCGGAAAATCCTTCTGACTATACACCTGCCTGTAATCAACACCATCTGCCGATATCCAGAACCCCAGTTCCACCGGCTCCCACATTTTTTGCCAGTGGTATTTCAGGATATTCATTCCGATCAAGCGAATGTTCTGCAGACTTCCCAGATCCACCACGGCTTCCAGATTAACACCGCTGAAGCCAATCCATTGCCCGTCATTGTACCGGTTGCTCCCTTCAATGCCATTTACCAGTGCAGTTGCATCTCCGGGATCATAATTTTCGACGGGTTTAAAAGCAAGCTTTACTGACTTACCCACGGCCTTATGGAATAAAAATCTTTTTTGAAATACCCGGCCATATTGCAGATCATTTTTAAACACAGCCGCCTTAATGATTTCGTCTTTGTTAACCGTCAGCATATCACGATATATGGCAGCATTTTTACCGGGTGTGCTTCCATCAGTAGTATAGCGGATAATACCTTGCGGCAAGGTTGAATGCATACCAATCAAAGTTTTACCATCTGCACGCTTACCAATCGTATAGGTGATTTCATCGAACGTATCGGCGGCATGTAAATTCAGTATTTTAAACAGCTTTGATTGTTGTCTCAACCTGTTTAAAAAATCAGTATAATCGCGGTTTTCTTTCATCGACCAGGCCGTTTCGGCCAGGGCCATCATCCGTGGGAACATCATGTATTCAGCCTTTTGCTCGCTGTCCATATACTCAGTCCAGACATTCGCCTGCACGCCGATAATGTATTTGGCCTGATCACTGTTGAGCACGGGCGGCAAAGGTTCATAGCTATATATCTTTTCCAAAGGCAGGTATCCGCCGCCGGCAAGGGGTTCATCGTCATAGAGTGACTGATAATAATCCAGGTAAACCCATTTTTCGGGCGTCATCACCACGTTGTGATTTTGCATGGCGGCCGTAATACCACCCTGCTCGCCAGTCCAGCTCATTACGGTTGCACCCGGACTCAAGCCGCCTTCCTGTATTTCATCCCAGCCGATAATCTGCCTGCCCCTGCTGTTCAGATATCTTTCAATGCGTTTGATAAAATAACTCTGCAATTCATTTTCATCCTTTAAATGTTCATCTTCCATGCGCCTTCGGCATTTGGGACAATCATGCCACCGCTGCTTCGGACATTCGTCGCCGCCGATATGTATGTATTTTGAAGGAAAAAGTGCGATTACTTCATCAAGCACTTCCTGTAAAAAAGTAAAAGTTTGTTCGTTACCCGCACAATACACATCAGAAAAAATTCCCCAGAATGTGGCTGTCTGGTAAGGGCCCCCGGTGCAGCCCATTTCAGGATACGCAGCTAAGGCCGCCATAGCATGCCCCGGCATTTCGATCTCAGGTATAATAGTGATATGCCTTTCAGCCGCATACTGAACAATCTCTTTTACTTCATCCTGTGTATAATAGCCTCCGTATCGCTTTCCGTCAAAAACATGCGGAATTTCCTTTTTATGACCAATCAGCGTTTCATTACGGTAAGCGGCCACCGTTTGCAGCTTCGGGTATCCCTTAATTTCTATGCGCCAGCCCTGGTCGTCGGTTAAATGCCAGTGAAAAGTGTTTATCTTATATAAAGTCAGCACATCTATCCATTTTTTAACAGCCCCTGCAGAAAAAAAATGGCGGCAGACGTCCAAATGCATACCCCGGTAAGCAAACCGGGGATGGTCTTCAATCATACATCCCGGAATGGTATGGTTCCCGGTCTGGGCCGCCAGCTGGATTAAGGATTGCATACCATAAAACAGTCCTGCCCCGTCATGACCGGTAATGGATATATCATTTTGATGCACCTGCATTATATATCCCTCTTTATAGGATACCGCTACAGAATCAATAGCCAATCTGATATAATTTGAAGTTGCACGATGTTTAGCCGGAAATGTAAACGGGGCCACCAGGTTTAAACATTTACGGAAAAACTGAACATTACCGTTACCTGCATCATCCGTCACCAGCAAAACGGTTTCTTTGGTAAAATGAAAAGTACTACGGTTCCCCTTTACCATAAAAGGACGGGGAATGATATCTAAACTATTCAGCAGGCCGCTGTCGGGTGGATCCTGAAGGTTACCAGCCATACCCTTACTACCCAGGGCTATAAACATGAAATATATGGAACAGGAAAAAAGGAACCCGGACTTTTTCATACGCATAGCTATTCAAAATAAATCAGGTAAAATACGCTAATTTAATCCTGCGTCCCTTAACGGATTCAAGTTTCTTTTCCGAATTTCATTCGCAGCTTTTTTTTAAATGGGAAATATCTATTCAAATAAACGAGTGATTTTTTTGCCCCGACCTGGCATGAGCCCACCAATGGCGCTTCCCGTTCGCTGATCTGTTCTCTTATTGACTTTCAATTAATTGTATAAATGGCAGCATGTCGTTATGCATCAATACAAAAAGTATTGCAGGCCGGTTCAGACTTGTTTTCGGGGAATGAGGGAAAGCTCAGTGAATGTTTTCTTTTGCCGGCACGGTCAGCGTGATGGATATGGTACTACCTACAGAGCCGCCGGGTTTGCCAAGATGGTAATCGGCCCGTTGAACGGTAAATTGTCCTTTAAACAGGCCGGTACCCTCTTTACTGGTAAAACTAAAAGGGATTTCTGCTGATTTCGTGATGCCCTTTATTGTTAAATCACCCAGGACTTTATAACCGCCGGCTGCCTTTTCAATTTTCTTTGACCGGAAACTGATCCGGGGATATTTATCTGTATTGAACCATTCTTCCTTATTGCGGAGGTCGCTGTTACGCAAACTGATTCCGGTACTCACGGTTTTAGCATCTATACTTGCTGACATAGAACTGCCACCCAGGTCCTTCTCATTAAACTGAACCGTCGCCTGCAACCCGGAAAAACTGCCATGCACCGTTCCAAACAGTCCTTTTACAGTAAAGTCCACCTTTGCCTTCGCTGTATCTGCCTTCCAATTTCCCGCAAAAGATAATCCTGCGAAAACCATTGAAATCTTCAGGATTTGGTTAAATATCATTTTATACGTTTCCTTGTAATTAAATCCGAATAGCGCTTCACCTGGTAAACAAAGTCCTGCCTAGTTCCCTTATCTTACAAAATTTGAATTCTTTTTATATTCTATTACCGTGTGCAATATTTTCAGCTTCTCGGTAATTTTATTTTTCAAACTATTATGATAATTTATTTTCACAAATTTTCCCAGGGCATTCTCATAGGAAACAATGGCTTCTTCAAAGCTTCCACTGTTTTCTTCCTTTAGGGCTTTTATAAAGAGTGCCATTGGAATATTATCCTGGGACAGAATAAATAGCCGGATTAGATGAACTATATAAATCCCGATTACGAAGAAAACCAAATAAATATAAAGCGGCATTGACTTGAGTTTTTAGTAAGATAAAGTAACAATACATTTTCCGGTTATGTGTTACATAATCTTTCCATTGAGTTACATCATTCACACTTTTAACTGGCAGGGATCTGTGGTAAGCCAATAACAGCTGCTTTCCAAACTGTTATGCAAATTAAACGGATGATACAGAATCTGTTACTCATAGGGTGTCAGTAACTGCCGGTGGCTTATTTATGTATCCGTGAAACATCCTGTGAATTATGTAACTTATTACGTGAATCATGTAACAATTATGCGCCTGTGCCTTCTACCTTTGAATTGGTTTTTCATAGGATATTGGATTTAACTCGGGCTGGATTTCTATCCAGCCCTTTTATTCCCTCAAAGGGTCAATCTCATAGTCCTGTTATAGACTGAGTTTGAAACAAAATGTCCATAAGTTATGCAATCAAATTATTTAAATTCAGAAAAGGTCTCTTTACTGCTCCAGTTGGAGTCTAAAAATGAATTGTTTGAATATGCCCTGGAACAGGATGATGACTGCGCAGCAGCAAAAATAATTTACAGGGAAATAAAGGAACTTAGAACAAGATTGAAAGAATTGAAAGAAATGAGTGCATCGGCCCCCAATTAAATGGAAGCCTGAAACAGATACTGAAATAAAATATTAAAATTCATAACAATAAATTTCAGCCCGGCTAGAAGTGTAATATGAGAAAAGCAGTTTTTATTTTCCTGTCCTTATTATTCGGCTTATATGCGCCTGGCCAGCAGCCGCCTCATCCGCCGTTACCTCCTCACCCGCATCCATCTCACGGTGGGCATTATTACGGCCATTATCACCATGCCTATCATCATCCCTATCATCATCATGGATACGCCCATCACCCCTATCATCAAAAGGCATATTATCACCACCCTTATCATCACAGCAGTCCTCCCCTGCCACCAGGACCACCATTACCACCCAGGCCTCCGGTTCCGCCACATCCATAGAAATTATTAATGTAAATCTTCAACCTGAATCCGGTCAGCCGATTTAGAACGAATCAGTCTATTTGGTCTCCAAATAGACTGCATAGGACCTGGGAATAATTTTTCCTCCATACAGGCAAGCATATTCTTTCGTAAATGCTGCTCCGAAGTATATGATGATACCGGAGAAATAAATCCAAAGAAGCAGTACAATTAAGCTGCCTGCAGCTCCATACATAGTAGCTACATGAGAATAAACAATATAATAGTCAATGCCGGCTTTTCCAACCATAAAGAGGATTGAAGTAAATACAGCTCCCCGTATTGCATCTTTCCATTTCACTTTACCATCAGGCAGAAATTTGAACATGAATGTAAAAAACACAGCCACAATAGCAATTATAAAAATCCGGTTAATCGAAAATACCATATAAACACTGGCTCCTTCAAAGAACCGAACCAGGTAATTACCAAAAATATCTATCAGCCAGTTGATAATTAATGATAAAACAATCATAAAACCGATGAAGCTGAATACTCCCAAAGAAATAAATCTTCTGATAAGATATTTTTTCCAGTCAAGTTTCGGTATGGCTTTAAGGTTCCAGATGCGATTGATGGAGTCCTGTAATTCTGTGAAAACGCCTGTAATACCCAGCACAATGGCAATGACTCCGGCAACCTTTGCAACAGAAGAATCCTGTGATGTAATAACATGACGGATCATAAGCTGAACCTGTAATGCGGCATCATCACCGGCAAGCGAGCGTATTTCTGAAAATATTTTTCCCTCCATCGCCTGTCTGCCGAAAAAATAACCGGATAGCGAAATGGTAATAATAAGCAGGGGAGCCAGGGAAAAAATCGTATAGTAAGAAAGCGAAGCGCTATAGCGAATGTAATTCCCGGCAATAAATGTTTTAAGAGTAGTCCTGAAAGTAATCCATAGCTGAGTAAAAAAGTCCGTGAACCATTTCATAGAGTAAAGATGAGAAATCGGGGCGACTTCGGAAATTCAAACATGATATACCTGATTATAAAAATTCTGTTTATAAGCTAAAAGCCACATAACTATCCCCCGACTTTTGCTTTAGTTTGCCTCCTCCGCATGCAATCACCAAATATTCTTTTCCAGCTACTTCATAAACAGCCGGTGTCGCGAATCCACAGGCAGGAAGTTCCTGTTCCCAAAGCAGCTTTCCGTTTCTTTTATTAAAGGCCCTGATCTTTGAATCGCTGGTTGCAGCAATAAAAATCAATCCCCCTGCAGTAACAACAGGTCCGCCATAATTTTCAGTCCCGGTATGGAACCCCTTAGCCTTCAGTTCAGGATAATCCCCCAAAGTATCTTTCCAAACGAGCTCACCCGTATTCAGGTTTATGGCATTCAATGTGCCCCATGGTGGCGCAATGGCCGGATAGCCTTCCCTCGTTAAAAATTTATTATAGCCGGTTGCTGTATAGGGCATGTTCAACCATATATCGTCTGCTCTTTTGGGTGCGACAAAAACAGTACTTTGTTTGCCTTTTAGATCCAGGATAAAACTGGCCAGAGCCTGTTTTTCGGTGGCAGACAATTGGGTTAGTGCAGGCATCATTCTGCGGCCACCCGACAGGAGCGCGGTGAACTGTTCTTCATTGTATTTCTTATTGACGCCAATCAATGTGGGATAGTTACCGGCACCTTTTCTTTCCGGACCATGACAGGACATGCAGGTGGTTTTATATAGCCGTTCCCCAGCCATCAGATTGGTTTCAGCCGTTTTGGGTTTGTCTTTAAGGTCAACCATGGTAAGTACCCAGGCCATTTCGCTCGCATTTACATAGAGTATTCCTGTAGAGGGGTCTACTGCCGGGCCACCCCATTCTGAACCACCATCAAATCCGGGAAGTATAACTGTACCTTGTTTAGACGGAGGATTGAAAATAAAACCCGTTTTATACCCAGACAACTTTTCTTTGATATCGTTATAAGAAGAATCAGGAATCAAATGATTGAGGTCCTTTTCTGTTAAACTCTGCCTTACGAATGGCTTGGGCAAAGTTGGAAATGGCTGGGTCGGGTTTGGCAGTTCACCGGCTAAATCTGAATTGACGGGAACAGCCTTTTCTTCAATGGGATAAACAGGTTTCCCGGTATTTCTGTCAAAAAGAAATATAAATCCACTTTTACCAGGCTGGGCAACCGCATCAATTTTCTGACCATCTTTCGTAATAGTTATGAGGGATGGAGCTGTTGGCAGGTCCCTGTCCCACAAATCATGATGAACCGTTTGAAAATGCCAGATCCGTTTCCCGGTTGCCGCGTCCAGTGCCAGCAGGCAATTGGCATACAGATTGTTTCCCAACCTCTTGCCTCCATAAAAATCGTAAACCGCTGAACCGGTGGGTGCAAATAAAATCCCTTTGTCTTCATCCAGGCTGAATCCGGACCAGTCATTGGCACCACCTACATGTGCATACGCTTCTTTGTCCTTCCATGATTCAAAACCTGCCTCGCCGGGTTGGGGTATCGTATGAAAGATCCATCTTAACTTTCCCGTGTGCACATCATAGGCTCTTATATGACCGGGAGCGGCAGGCATATCTTCTGCAACCCGGGTACCCACAATAATCAGGTCCTTATATATAATACCCGGAGTTGTGGAAGCAACATACAGATGACTCGCATCCATTCCCAGGTCGTTGTGCAGGTCTATTTTTCCCTGCTCCCCAAATGAAGTAACCGGCTTACCTGTCAGGGCATCCACACAAAACAGTTTGGAGCCTGCACCATAAAATATTCTCTGATCCTTATCGCCATTTCCATAATAGGTAACACCCCTGCAAACATTCATGATAAAATAGCCTTCCCCTTGACCCTCCGCCGAATCACCGGCCGGATTGAAAATCCATTTTTGCTTTCCGGTAGCTGCATCCAGGGCAAACAATTTCAGCTTAGGTGAAACTCCATATATGATACCATTGATTACAATTGGATTCACCTGTATCTGGGTCATCATGTCTGCATCTCCCGAATGATATTCCCAGGCAACTTTCAGCTGATTTACATTATTTGTATCTACCTGACTCAGCGATGAATAATGATTGTTTTCTTTATTGCCCCCGTATACCTTCCAATCACTATAATTTTTTTTGGAGAAATAATTGCAGGAACCAAAAACCATTAAATATACCATAAGAATACCAACGCTATTTTTCATCCGCAGGCTTTAAAAAGTAAAGGAATGTGATACTCAAAAATAGCTTTTTTCAAATTGCCCATTTTACCTGCCCATAAAAGCAAAAAGCAATGAAACCCCCATGGCGGAAGCATTTTTAACCGCCTGCGTGTTTTTTTATTCACACAACCTGGTTACAAAAGACCTGCAGGTCTTTATGATTTAAGGGAGGTAAACCATTCACCAATCCTATGAGTGTGACTTTAACAAACTGAATACCTTTTTCCAGTTTAAAACCATACATTCAAACAATCACTATTTTTTTACCAATTCTGAAGGAAATGTTTTTGCATCCGGGTTTATGTCTCCCGATAGTGAGTTTAAAAATGAAACAATTTCCCTGATCTCTTCATTGGATAAGTTCTTATTCAATTGCGCCTTTCCCATAATTTTCACAGCAGAATCCAGACTGGCTATGCTGCCATCATGAAAATAGGGATACGTACCGGCAATGTTGCGCAATCCGGCCACTTTAAACACATCTTTATCTCCCTTATTTTTTGTGACCTTTTGCCTGCCCTCATCTTTTATTTTACTGTTTGTAAGCGTACGGTAATCGGTTACCAGTCCAAACTTTTGCATGATTCCTCCTCCAATACCTACACCATTATGACAGGTGCCACATCCGGACGCAATGAAAACACCTAACCCTGCTTTTTCTTCTGCAGTAAGTGCATCGGTATTTCCCTGCATATATTTGTCAAACTTCGATGGCGTAAGGAGTGTTCGTTCGAATGCCCCAATGGCCTTCTGCAAATTTTCATAGGTAATGGGGTTTGCTTCTCCGGGGAAAGCAGTTTTAAACATATCCTGGTATAGTTTAATAGATTTCAGTCTGTCCACCAGAAATCCTTTATGCGGTATCGCCATTTCCACGGGATTCAGTATGGGCATACCGGCCTGTTCTTCTACATCTTTAGCGCGTCCGTCCCAAAATTGCATATTTTGAAGCGCCGCATTAAAGACAGTTGGCGAATTGCGCTCGCCCTGTTTACCCGCATCTCCGGTGGAATTTACTTTATTATCCACCCCATACGTTGCCAGGTTATGACAGGAGTTACAACTATTGTTCCCCATTTTCGAAAGGCGTGTATCATAAAAAAGGACCTTACCCAGTTTAATTTCTGTTGGGGTAATGGCATGATTGCTATCATACGCAATAGCCGGCAACACTTTGAAATAGCTACGGGCTACCCTGAGTAAAGAATCCTCTGCCTGTTTGGCCCTGGCCGAAGTCTGGTCAGTTTCTTTGCTATCCCGTTGATTACATGAAATAGCAAATGCTATAATAAAAAGCGCCATAACTATAAAATATTTCTTTTTCATACCATTTTGATTTCCGTAAATTTAAATAAACGACCAACCAATAACACTGATAGTGATCATAACTTCCTTTGATTTGCGTTAATCCACACTGAAATCTTTCTTTAAGATGCAAACCCCATTTGCTATTGAATTTTTCAAAACAAAATCCAGAATAATCAATATACAAATTGAAACAGGCAACCCAGACAGCCCGGTCAACTTATTCCAGCGAAAATCAACCAGCACCGCCATTGATAATCCGGACATACAGAATTCATTCCCCATCGGATTTTACCAATCCCAGGGGGCCGGAAATTCCATACCCGGCAACATGATTACATTAACTCAGGGAAAAGTTAAACAATTGCAGTAAACAGGGGAAGGGGACTTACACCCGCTCCATATACCAGTTAAGTGTCTTTTCCATTCTTTTGTAACGGAAAAGCGTAGTGATTATCTTTTGCAGGCGCATGAAGGCAGTTTCGCTTTTCACTACATAATCAAAAGCCCTGTGGTGCATACAGTTTATTGCCACATCAATTTTATCCTGGGCGGATAACATCACAACAGGGATATCCGGGTTGAAAGATTTTATTTTATCAAGTGTTTCAATTCCGTTCATCGCATATTTATCAATTCCATTAAGGAAGTAATCCAAAATGATTACATCAGGGTTATTTGATAAATGTTCCATACAAAGCTCGCCGGTTGCAAATGTTTCGATAATAAAATCAGCATGTTGCAGAAATTCAATTTCCAATGTTTTCAGAAATAGCGCATCGTCATCCACCAGAAAAAGTCTGATTTTATTTCCTTTTTGCATCATCTATTGTTTTTAATCGTATTAAACTCTTCTTCCAATTCCAAACATGCCTGCTCGCAAATGTTCTCAAGCTGCAAAACCAGGTAAAGTATCCCATCTGTCTGCTGCTGTGAAACTGCATATTCCTGAACCTGCATCGCTATATTTTCATAATCCGGGCTAATACCCATAATTGAAAAAGACGGAATCATCTTATGTACTGCAGATTGTAATAAATTCCAGTCTTTATCTTTCAGGCTTTGTTTCATGGCGGCGATTAATGGCGGAGTTTGTTCCAGATAAAGTGAAATCATTTCCATCATTAATCTGGGATCGGATTTTGTGCGGCGTATCAAATAATTTAAATCAATGCATTTAATCCTTTTTCTCTGACCATTTTCATCGTCTCCATGATCTTTATATTTTATAAGTACAGGCTTCTTAACCAACCCCACTATCTTTTTATATAATAATCTTTCGTCAACAGGTTTTGCGATATAATCATTCATTCCAACGGCTTTGCATTTTGCCAGATCCACCGTAGTTACATCTGCCGTTAAAGCGATTATGGGTATTTTAGAATTCATTTTGTTCCGGATGTATTCGGTAGCTTCAAACCCGTTCATCTCAGGCATCTGCAAATCCATCAAAATAATATCGTAGGACTTAGATTCCAGTTTCTCAATAGCTATTTTCCCGTTATCTGCAATTTCACGTTCGAATCCAAAATCATCCAATAGCGTCTTCATCAGTAATTGATTGAGCGCCATGTCCTCGACTACCAACACTTTTATATTTTTGACTTCAATATCCGTTTCCTCGGTTTCCGTTTCTAATTCAGCTTCGCTTTTGGTTTTTTGAAATCCAAGTATAAAACTGAATGTTGAACCCTTGTTCAATTCGCTTTTAACACAAATATTTCCACCCTGCGCATTTACCAATTGTTTAACAATGGCAAGACCCAGACCTGTTCCACCATATAACCTGGAAGTATTACTGGATGCCTGTGCAAAATTTTCAAATATCGTGTCAATTTTATTTTCCGATATACCGATTCCCGTATCCGAAACCGAAAATTCAATATTTACTTTCTCTTCATCTTCATTTAGTAAGCACACTCTTACTGTAATTTCAACGTTTGCAGTAAACTTTACCGCATTGCTCACAAGATTTAAGATAATCTGGTGCAAACGAACCGGATCACCAACCAATACATCCGGAATTTTGCTGTCGTATTCTTTAATCAGCAGCAAATTCTTCTCCATAATTTTTGTTTCAAACAAATGAAGCATTGCTGATATGGATAATGCCATTCTGAAAGGTGTTTGTTCGAACGTCATTTTCCCGGCATCTACTTTTGCCAGATCCAGTATGTCGTTAATCAGAACAATGAGCGCATCGCCGCTCATTTTAATAGCTGTTAAATATTCCTTTTGCTTTGCCGACAAATCTGTTTTCAACACAACCTTCGTAAATCCGATAATCGCATTCAT
>DHWT01000121.1:26483-36326 GCA_002413325.1 Chitinophagaceae bacterium UBA5175
GTGCGGATTTCATGGCTCATGTTCGACAAAAATTGCTGTTTCGCCTTTACCGCATCTTCCGCTATTTGTGTTGCACTTTCTGCCTTTCGTTTTGCCTCTTCCGCAATCTCTGCCGCTAACTCAGCAAACACCTTAGCCTCCCGCAATTCCTTTTCAATTCTCTTTTGTTCGGTTATAACCCTTGCTACTACCACTGCTCCAATCACATTTCCTCTGTCATCTTTATAAACCGAACCGTTGAATAAGACATCGGTAAGCTCCCCATCCTTAATAGTTAATGGATAATCAGCCACAAAACCCCTGGCAAATACCTGCTGATATCCCTTCCGCGCTTTATCCGGTTCAGTAAAATAATCAATAAAATCAGTGCCGATTAATCGCTCGCGTGATACATCAGTTATTTTTACCGAAGCATTATTCATATCGGTTATTTTCCCTTCCGGGCTAATTGTAAATAGCGGATCGCGGCTCGCTTCGATAAGACTAAGAGAATATTGAGACGCTAGTTTTGCAGAATAGCTGAGCGCTTCAAGATCTTTATTGGCAATTTCCCGTTTATCTTTTTCCTTGTTTTGAAAATCAAGTTCTATGTCAGCAATAACCAACTCTGCTGCCCGTTTTTCTTTCTCCCCGGTTTGAAATATAAGTTCTTTGTTAGCAATGAATAATTCATCTGCCCGCTTTCCTTTCTCTTCATCCTGAAAAACAAGTTCTTTATTAGCAATACCCAACTCTGCTGCCCGTTTCACTTTCTCTTCTTTATGAAAGGCCAGTTCCCTGCGCGCATTCGTTAATTCCGCTGTCAGTTTTTCCCGCTCTGCTTTTTGAAGGGCGAGCTCCCTGCGCATAATAATTAACTCATTCTCATCTGGCTTTTTCATTTTTCCCATACTTTTTCCCAGTAAATAAAATTGTATTCAGATTTCATCAATCGGGCTTCGCTTTTTGTCCTTTAATTGTTTAAAATGAGTAGGTGATAACCCCGTAACTTTTTTAAATTGATTGGATAAATGCGCAACACTGCTGTAATTCAGCTTCCAGGCAATTTCAGAAATGTTTAGTTCATCATAAATGATCAATTCCTTTATGCGTTCAATTTTATGAGAGATGATGAATTGTCCGATAGTTGTTCCTTGTATGTCAGAAAATAAATTCGCCATGTAGGTATAATCGTGATGTAATTTTTCACTTAAATAATTAGAGAACTTTATTTTGATTGGCTCATCTATATTGTGAACCATTTCAATAATTATATGTTTTATTTTTTCGATTAATACAGATTTCCTGTCGTCTATTAGTTCAAATCCCAGGTTGAGCAAAGCCGTTTTGATAAGCTCACGCTGATCCGATGAAATATCCTCCATGATGTCAACTTCACCCAGCTCAACAACGATGAAATGAAGTCCAAGTTTTTTCAACTCTTCTTTCACCGCCATTTTACAACGGGTGCTTACCATGTATTTGATGTATATCTTCAAATAACCTTTTCGTTTTCAATAAGTTAACGTTAAAGGTAGGCTCTTTTTAAAGGGTAAGTTTTATACAAATCTGTCAATTATTTATATCATTCACACTTTTGCAGACCCAATATGGTTTTTGTTTTAGATACAACAGACCATCGAAATTATTCAACCCTGTAATCCTGGGCAGCCGGAAAGTCCGGGGGATTTATGGCAGTTACAATAATCTCCGCCATTTATTTTAACAGTTATCAATTCCCGGTTGTCAGAAAACGCCAGACATTAAAAGTCTGGTAGCTTTTTTAGGTATCCATGAAACACAAATCATAATTATGTAACTTAATCTATCAATTATGTAATACTTCTGACTCACAAGGCACCGATCTTTAGACCGGATTTTCATAGGATATTGGATTTTACACGGGCCGGATTTCTATCCGGCCCTTTTATTTTCTTACCAGGATCTATAGTATATTCCTGCTGTAAATTGCCGCCAAAAAGTTACAGCCCGGAATGATTTTTTGACTGATGGAGATCTCCAGCAGGAATAAACAAAGAAGAGTAGAATATTAATTAACCGGTTCCTAAGAGTGTATTCACCGACGCAGGTCCCTGGTTGTGAAGCATGATAAACCAAAAAGAATGCAGGCCGGCTTCAGCGGGTTTGTGGTATATGGATAACTGATACATCCTTTCATTTAAACGATGCCAGTACATCGTGCAAAAATTTATTTCCGTCAAAATTATTGTGTTGCGTCAGCCCGAGCCGGACAACCACCAGATTTTTTGACGGAATAATGAAAATAAGCTGGCTTTCAAATCCATCGGCATAAAACATATCTGCAGGCGCAGCCGGATAATGCTTTATTAAAGTATCGCTGCCCGTATTCAGCCAGACCTGATAACCATAACCCCGCCTGTCAGGAGATACCGCTTTTGTACTTTGTGCAACCCAGCCCTCGGGTAGGATCCTTTCTTTATTGAACACGCCATCCTGCAGATAAAATAATCCGAACCGCGCCCAATCGCGGGCAGTGGCATACATATACGATGATCCGACAAATGTGCCGGAAGCATCCGGTTCCATCACGGCACTGTACATTCCCAATTTGTAAAACAATTGCGTGTAGGGGAACCGGTAATACAGGGAGTCGCCGAGCGTTTGCCTGATGATGCGGGATAATATATTGCTGTTGCCGCTTGAATAATAAAATACTGAGCCGGGCAGGTTTTTCAAAGGACGTGATGCTGTATAAGCACCCATATCCGCTTTGCGGAATAACATCCGCGTAGCATCACTCGATTTGGAATAGACCTCTTCAAAATCCAGCCCGCTACGCTGCTGCAGCAGGTTGGCGATCGTTATGGAATGCCTCGGATCATTGGCATTCCGCCATTCCGGTACCGGCGCCGGCATGTTCACTGATAGTTTTCCCTGTTTCACCAGGATCCCGATCAGCGCACCGGTAACCGTTTTCGTCATGGACCAGCCTGCCAGTTTTGTTCTGGCTGTGAAGCCCGCTGCATAGTGTTCGGCGATCAGCTGTCCTTTGTATAAAACAACCACCGCCCGGGTGCGCACCGGCAGCAGGCTGTCTTTTTCAACGAATATATGCTGAATAGCCGCCTGCAGCCTGGCGCTGTCGATGGCGGCGGGAAAGGCAGCGGTCAGTTTATCTCCCAGGGGCCAGGGAATGGTATCCGTAAAAACAGCTGGTTTTACTGCCAGGTTCATCTGCTGCGACCTGATCTCCTGCTCACTGAGCTGACTGACCAGCGTGGCTCCCAGACCCTCCCGGTAAATAGCTTTTCGTTTTGCCAGTCCGAATACCGAGCCCGTAACGGATGAGTCGGCATAATTCACTTTAAAATCACCCAGTTTCATCATATAGGCACTTAAGTCCTGGTCGCGTACCTGGTTTTCATTTCTTCCTGCATCAAACACGGCTGAGCACATGACTTTGGATCCAAATCCGCTGAGGATCGGAAAAGAGACCCAGCCATACCAGGTCAGGGCCCCGGCGGCGGCGATCAGCAGGATCCATACCAGGCGGAGAATGATTCTTTTGGGCTTCATTAAAATTTTCTTTATGAATGGAAAACCTGTGCAAAGTTAAAGGAGGATCACCCTGACAAGGCGAAACTTGTCCGGGGACTTTCCGGTGGGATATCCGTCGTTCCGGAACACATACGGGCTGAAAAGGGACATATGATTATTGTCATTTTAGATATTGATAAATATCATTCGCCTGTACAGTATATGGGTATAGCTTTAATTCGTTTAATATAAGTCATTTTCGGGAACAGGAATTTATATGTATCCGAATTTAACTGTGTTTATATAACAGCCGGGATGGACGCCTGCCGGATCATGAAAATCATTCACCATTTAAAAGTCATACAAAGATCGTTTACTAATTAACCTTATTTATGAAAAGACATTTTATTCCCTTTCTGGTTGTCTCAATGAGCCTGTTCAGCCTGCCTGCTTTTTCCCAGACTAAAACGGATACGGCCTCCCTGGGAATGGCGGGAGACAACCTGGATCTGTATGCGGTGCTGGACCTATTTCTCAAGTCAAAAACCATTGAGGACTTTGAAAAATCGCTGAATGAACAAAAAACAGGAATCAATAACCTGGATCTGGATCTGGATAAAAAAGTTGATTTTATCAAAGTGGTTACCAAGAAAGAAGGTGATGCTTACACATTTATACTTCAGGATGACGTCAGTAAAACGGAAACACAGGATGTTGCGGTCATATTGGTGAACCGGGATAAAGACAAGAAAGTTACCGTACAGATCGTCGGCGATGAAGATTTATATGGGAAAGATTATGTGATTGAACCAAAAACAAGCCCCTCTTCTTCCGTTACGGCAAATCCCGCGTATACGGGAGCGGAACCCGTTACCAAGGATGTTCCGGCATCCACCACAACGGTAGTGGTTCAAACAGCACCGGTTGTACAATATGTGTATTCCCCTGTATATGTACCCTATTATCCGCCTTATTATTACGGATACCATCCGCCCTATTTTTTTGCTTTTACAGTCATGGCGGTAGGCATTTATCGTCATAATACTTATTATCATCATGGAGGCTATTATGGCGGACACTATGGTGGAGGTAATACCGTAATAATAAATAACCGGAATCAGATCAATCATTACAACAGTACCAGAAATACGTCCAACCGGGTGCAGCATAATAATGCCAGTGGAAGCTATGGTAACAGGGGCGGATCCAATCGTCCTTCAAACGGGCCTTCCGCATCCACCAGACCCGCTGCCAAGCCGTCCACGCGCCCGTCGGGCGGACCTTCTGCCTCCACAAGACCCACCACTTCCGACAGATCCGGATCCGGCCGTTCCATGGGTGGCGGAAGCGGAAGCTATAACAGGAGCGGAGGCGGGGGCTTTAGCGGAGGCGGGGGCTTTAGCGGGGGCAGGGGCGGGGGCGGAGGCAGAAGACGGTAATTAACCTGGTAATAAGAATATTCCCGCAAACAAAAGCGGCTGTCCGAAATTACTTTTCGCCCAGCCGCTGATAAAAATTCTACTAAGTTTATTTAACCGGCACATCCTTAAATGGCAGATCCGAAACGCTCATATCCCGCAGGCATACATATCTACCATCTCTCTTTTCGAACAGGCTCATGTAGTTTCCGCTGTTAATGGGAACATGAACAGAATCCACCACTTTATAATAACCGATCTCCAGCACCTGGCCTCCATCACCTGATACAAAGACTTCATTTGTTTGGAATGAAATACTGTCAGTATTTGAAATGAGATCGGCTTTTAAAAAATCGATGATTGCCCGTTTGCCTACCAGGGGAGGCCGGTTCTGAAAAAAGGAAATCGCATCATCTGCGTAATAACCTATATTTTTCATTTCGCCGGCATTGTAGATCGCAGCAAATTCGTTCTCCCTGGATTGAATTTCTTTTTTGATCTGCTCTTTGTCAATCACCGGTGCGGCGGTTTCTTCTTTCCTGGCATTGCAGGCAACTACCAGTAAAATAACACATCCCGATAATACACCTGTTGCAATTTTATTTTTCATACTTAAAAAATGGTTCTTAATAATTAATTAAATCAGTAGTCGCCGGGTGCATCCACTTTCCTTTCTTCCTCTTTTTTTTGACTGCAGCCCCTGTGAAATTACTTCCTGGGTGCTTCATCCACCCGGATAGCGATCGCCTCGGTATAGGTAATGTCCACCATGTCCCCGATTTTCACACCCTTGAGTTTTTCCGGATCTTTCACTTTGATCGTCTTCGTATTACCCTTCGGTCCCCTGAAAGTCACAGAGGGCACTTTGGGATCGATGGCAGTGACCGTAACTGTGACGGTCGTCTGTTGCGCAACCGTACCTGCAGGTTTTGAGCCCGGTTCGGCCGCCGTAGCGGACTGGGTCGTTTCCACACCGGACGCTTTACCATGTTCCCTGATCTGGTAAGCCAGGGCTTCCGAATAGTTTGCGGTGATCACATCGCCCTTCTTTACCTGCGGCAGGTTCTTTACGTCCTCGCTGGCGATGAAGCTGTGCTCACGGCCATCTTCTGTTTTGATCGTGACCTCGCGTGTTTTCTGGTTGATCTTCGTGACTGTCGCGGTTACAGTGACGGAAGAAACCACGGCTTGTCCCCTGGTTTCCTGCGCCTGTCCGTTTGTTATGCTCAACAGGCTGATCAGTGCCACGGCCGCGATCGTTTTGACGGACTGCAGCGATGAAATCTGGACTTTTTTTCTCATAGTATGTATGTTTAAATGTGTAAAAACTTTCTGATGAAGGACATCCTATCTACGAATGCCTTAACATAAAAAAAATATCCGGGATTTCTATTGAGTACTAACAGAACTCCGGACCCTCTTTATAAAGTTTTCAAGGTAAACCCTTGCAGCAGACTAAATATGTAATATTGATCAGGTATTTACCTGATTTTCGTCACATGGTATGGTGGATCAGCCATTTTTAAACCGGATCCTTTTACAAGGTAACCGGGCCCCGCGTATGCTGCAACCATTCAAAAAGCACCTGAGTCCGGTTCCGGCGGAGGGGGAGGAATTCCTGCCAGACCGACCTGTTTCACCTAAGGCCATTACTAAAGCTTATCCATCGCGGCATACATCACCCTGAAACAATTCCAGGGCGTATTTTCATTTCCACCGGACTTCGCAGATTGCTGATCTGTATAATAATTGTTCAGAAAAAAGCTGGTACGCATCCAGGTGGTTTCCATGATACCAAGAACCCGTTCACTCATTTCAGGAGTTGATTCACGCCTGAAGGAGAGGATGTCATTTATCTGTGTAACGGCTGTTTCGGGCTGCTTCCAGGGACAGGTTACCACCCTGAAACCTTTCATGGCAAAATAGATGGCGGTTTTGTCGGCCCGGTCATAATGCCAGTCGCAGATCACCACATCTTTCGGGATCATGTCGATGGCGCGATAGGTATTGTTGAAACTGGCTTCCCATTCGCCCAGGCCGGTTGTTTTGCCATCCAGCAGGCGGTCGCCCCAGATCCACATCTCCCTTCCTTTCTGAAGCAGGTGATCATGGATGGTCCGCACTTCACCCGCAAACAATTCCGCTTTATCCCTTCCGCCGCAACGCGGGCAATGATCATCCCCGATATAAAACACTTCATCCATCCCGGCATGAAAGGCATCGCTTTCAAATGCATCGCAGAGTTCGTCTATCACGGCAAACAGGATCGGGTGCAGGTCAGGATGCAGGGGACAGTAGCTCCTGCAATACAGGTTTTCCGGATTGGGCCAGGAATATTTCTCAGGCATTTTGATTTCCGGCGTTTCATCGAACTGCGGGTAAACCCGCAAAAGTTTGCCGGTCCGGTTAGCCCAGGACTGATGACCGAGCAGGTTGATTTCCGGGATGACGCGGATATGGTTCTTTTTGCAAACAGAAACAATTTTTCTGACATCCCCCTTTGAGAGCGCGAAACTATCAGTTAGTTCCGGATGTGATTTGAATTGATAACGGTAATCTATCTGAACAATCAGCGTATTGACCCTGCGCGGCGCCAGTTCCTTATCAATAAACTGAACAAAAGAATCCAGTCCTTCCGGTCTCGGCGCATCAATACAAAACCCGCGCACCGGCAGCAGGCTGTCCAGCTTGGACTGCGCCGTTAAGGAAAGGGTCAGGAATAGTAAACATGCGGGGGCGATTGATAATCTGCACAGTCTCTTTTTCATTTTCAGGGGTGTATTGCCGCCAAATCCGGTTCCGGGTTTCGTAAAGACAGATCCATCCGGCTATAAAACTACAAAACTACATCAGAAAAACAGAACGGGTCAGGGGTGCGATGCAGCAGGCCTCATTAACTTTCCGATAACGAACGGCCTGTAACTATGAACTAACTTTGAGAATCTCCAAGAAGATATTTTTTATCCAAAGCTCCGGTCTTGCTCCTGATAAGACCGGTGTTTATTCATGATTGTTAACCAAAAAAAATAAACCATGCGGACAATTTATTTATTATCCCTGATGTTACTGACCGGATTATTTTCCTGCAATAGCAGCAGTACCCAATCAACGAACACCGATACGGCTGCATCGGCTATGGCAAACGATACCGGCATGCATATGATGGCTGATTCTGCAAAAATGATTGCCCCGCTGCCGGCCATACCTGCTGGTGCAGCGGTTTATTTTAAGAATTTGAAGAATGGTGAAACCGTTAAATCTCCTTTCAAAGTGGAAATGGGAGTTAAAAACATGAAAGTGGATACGGCAGGTTTGGTTCTGCCCGACGAAGGACATCATCACCTGCTTATTGACGCAGGAGATTCTGTTGCAGCCGGAACCGTCGTACCCAAGGATGCGCAACATATTCATTTTGGGAAGGGGCAGACCGAAACTACGGTAACGCTGCCTCCCGGGAAACACCGCCTGACACTTCAGTATGCCGATGGAATTCACCGCTCTTATGGCGCTGCTTTGTCCGCTACCATTGAGGTGAACGTGAAATAAACGCCTGGTATCTTTTGAATAGTAATCCCTCCGCTTCGGAAAAGTCCGGGTCGGAAAAATCAGGGGGTACGGGTCGCCGTAATAGGGACAACCATTCCTGAGGCCTTTACATTTTATTTTTCATCAGCCCTTTCAGATGATCTGAAAGCCGCAGGGTCAATGCGACCAGGGTAAGGGTCGGATTGGGAGCGCCGGCCGTCGTGAAACAGGAAGCGCCGGCCATAAATAAATTGGAGATTCCGTGCACTTTGCAGTCTGCATCCACCACACCCTGCCGGGGATCCGCACTCATACGGGTCGTGCCCATATGATGCCACCCTCCTCCGGTAAAAGAAGGCCAGGAAAAGTCATGCGGGTCCACGAGGTAGTCCATCAGTTTTACCCGGCCAACACCGGACCGGCCCACTTCCTGCCCCAGCAGCTCATAGATTTTGCGGATGCTTCTTTTTTCCAAAGGCGTAAGTACCCAATGTAAGGATGCCCGGGGAACCCCTAATCCGTCCAGTTCCGAATCCAGGGTCACCCGGGAAGAAGGATTGGGTGCCTGTTCGATCCGGGTGAACAGTTCATAACTCCTGCTGCCGGCTGCCGGCTCGGGAGATTCCTTTTCGGCCTGGCTGATATTCCCAAAAAAGCTGTCCCCGCTTTTTCTCGGGTCTTGCTGGTTCCAGCTTTCTATGGCTGGCTTCACTTTTTTAGCTGTCTCCAGTGGTGTCAGGGAAACCGTGCCATTTAAAATCTGATACGCCTCCTGCCTGTCGGAACGGATGGCCAGTTCAGCCCGGGCCTTTGTAACCCCGAAATTCATCGCATATAATTTCAGCGGGTCTGGTTTTGTAAGCCAGAGTTCCGCGGACTTGATCTCCAGGTGCTCCATAAAGTAACGGCCCACCAGGTCATGATCATTGCCCAGCCCCCGCGGTGCCTGCCTGTTGGAAGCCAGCAGCAATCTGGCATTCTGGATGGAACAGCAGGCAAGAACAAATTTTTTTGCACGAACCCGGTGCTGTCTGCCTGCAAAATTTTTAACAGTCACTTCCTTCACGGCTGTTACGCTTTCATTGGTAAGAATATCAACCACATTGGCGTAAGTGTACAGGTGGATATTGCGCGACTCCACAATATTCTTTCTGTATTTCACCCCAAATCTCGTCGGCGGACTGAACTGCCACATTTTATTCCATACGACCGAATCGTTATCACAAAGCGACTGCATGGCCGGATCTTTTTTTTGCCAGAAGGCCAGTTCATAGTCGTAGGGTCCCAGCTCTAATTTTTTATGCGCCCTTTCATAGAAAGGATCCAGGTCCTCCCGCGTCAGCGGCCATCCACTGTGTTCAACCCAGCTTCTTTTTTTAAAATCGACCGGATCCATGGGAGA
>DHWT01000228.1:0-3321 GCA_002413325.1 Chitinophagaceae bacterium UBA5175
GAAAAAACTGAATTTCTGGCTGCCCTTTTTATTTGCGGTGGTCATGATCCTTGGAATGATTATCGGTTTCAGGCTGTATCCGAATACCAGTACCGGGGGCTTTTTTAAGACGGGCAAACTGTCGCCGGTCCAGGAAGTGCTGGATATCATCAAAGATAAATATGTGGATACAGTTCATGGGGATTCGTTAAGCGATGAAGCCATACAGGGTATACTTTCCCACCTGGACCCACATTCCTATTATATACCGGCAGCCGACCAGGTAGCCATGAACGAAGACCTCGAAGGTAATTTCCAGGGCATCGGCGTGGAATTCCAGATTCTCAATGATACAGTGAATATAACCAGTGTGCTCAGCGGGGGCCCCAGCGACAAAGCCGGTTTACTCGTGGGCGACCAGATTATACGGGTAAATGATTCGGTTGTTGCGGGCAATGGTATTACGGCTGAAAAGATTAAAAAATTTCTGCGCGGGCCCGGCGCCAGCCTGGTGAATGTGACCTTGTTCCGCAACCATGCCTCCAAACTGATTACCATCCGGCGCGGCATCATTCCCCTTCCTGCCCTGGATGCGTCGTATATGATTGACCGGGAATCCGGTTACATCAGGATCAATAAATTTTCAAGGACCACTTTTGAAGAGTTTATGGTGGCACTGGAAGCCCTGGAAAAACAAGGCATGAAAAAACTGGTGCTCGACATCCGGGGGAATGGCGGCGGCATTGTGGATGAAGCGGTGAATATGGCGGACGAATTTCTAGGGAACGACGAACTGATCGTATATACGCAAGGAAGAAAAAGTCCCCGCAAGGAATATCATGCGCAAAGGCCGGGAAGTTTTGAAACAGGCAGACTCATCCTCCTGGTTGACGAGGGAACGGCATCGGCCAGTGAAATCCTCGCGGGCGCATTGCAGGACTGGGACCGGGCCAGCATTGTCGGCCGCCGCACATTCGGGAAAGGACTGGTCCAGGAGCCTTTTGAATTGAATGATGGCAGTGAACTGCGGTTAACGATTGCCCGCTATTATACACCACTGGGACGAAGCATCCAGAAACCTTATAACAGGGGCCGTGTGGCTTATGATGAAGAAGTAATCGACCGCTTTCATAACGGAGAAGTGATACATGGCGATACCTCGAACATCCATGCAGGTCCGGTATTCAAAACACCGGCCGGAAGAAGGGTGTATGGAGGGGGCGGGATTACACCCGACGTTTTCGTTGCCCTCGACACGACCCAGATGTCAGGCAATCTAAGCTCTTTATATATCAGCGGCTCCCTGAATAGTTTTATATACGAATATTATATCCATAACCAGGCTGAATTAAAGCAATTCCCCTCGCCCGCCGCTTTTTATACCGGGTTTAAAAAAGATGCAGCCGTCTGGGATGAACTCAGTGCCTATGTAAAAAAGGATTCGATCAGCCTGGATGAAGTGACCGGCCCCGAAAGGGCACAGGTTGAAATCCGGGTGAAGGCCCTGCTCGCAAGACTGATCTGGCGATCGCCCGGATATTTTTATATAATGAACCAAACGGATCCCGTGCTTAAAAAAGCAGTGGAGTTGCTGGACTCCGGCAACTCCATGCCATCTGCTGTAAAAACGCGTTGAGAGCAGTTAATTCTGATCCGGAAAATGCTTTCTTTCAATTCTGTAAGACAGAATCAGGCCGATACCCCCGCCAATGGCGATCAGGGCAAAATAAATCGGCACATTGGCATCATTATCGAATTCGTTCGGAACCCGGTGCCGGGTGCTTAATAAGATAAAATTATCCAGGAAGTAAGCGAGGAATAATCCGATACCTGATCCGGCCATCAGCAGCCCCCACTTGAGGTTACGGAAAGGGGCCGGCCGCCGTTCGGGTTTCAGTTTCGGGTCCAGGCCTTTTTCAATCATGGCCATGTTCTCCCGGTTGTTAAAATACCGGATGCCAAAAAGTAATGCACAAAGCGCCAGGGTGCTGAGGATAAGCCAGAAAAATACCAGTTGATCGGGTCCCATATACTTGTTTTTTAATTTTTACCAATTGTTTTATACCCATCAGACTACGGCTTTTCTGCCCAGGTTACAGGTTAACCCAATTTTATATAAATATCCTTGAATACCGGCCTTCCAAAAATGTACCTTAGCCTGTAACCAGGCCATACCAACCATCGTCTTATACAAGTGGAAATGACCGGACAACCACCAGATACCGAAATTATAAACAAGGTCCTGAAAGGGGAACAGTCTGCATTTGCCTTATTGGTGGAGAGATACCAAAACTATGTATTTACCCTGGTGCTCCGTTTTACTGAAAACCGGGAAGATGCAGAAGAAATAGCCCAGGATGTTTTTGTGAAAGCTTACCGTTCCCTGGCCGATTTCCGGGGGGACTCAAAATTTAGTACCTGGTTATTTACCATCTCCCGGACAACCTGCTTAAGTTTCTTAAGGAAGAAAAAGCTGGATACCCGGTCACTGGATAATGAAAGGACCGGAATCCAGGTGGAAAACAGGGAATCGGGATTCAACGCCAACGTCGTTGAACAGAAATCAAAGCATGCCATGCTGAACCAGGCGATTGCCATGCTGAGCCCGGACGACGCCCAGGTGCTGAACCTCTTTTATAAAGGAGATCAGACCCTGGAGGAGATTGGCAAAATTATGAGGTTGGAACCGAATACCGTGAAAGTGAAACTCCACAGGGCGCGGCAGCGTCTCAAAGAAAAGATGGAAAAATATTTTGCTCATGAGGTACGGGAGATATATGCGGATTAAAGGAGAACCAAATCAGTCATGGGATCATTCCCCTGTTAAAAAATATATTATGGATCAGGAAATGGAACAACGCATTTGGGAATATATTGACGGTCACTGCAGCCCTGCTGAAAAGGCCCTCATTTCCAAAAACCTGGCAGAAAATCCGGCCTGGCAGAGCAAATACACCGAATTAATGGGCATACATGTGTTGCTTCAAAGTGAAGAACCCGATATGCCTTCCCTCCGGTTTACCAAAAATGTGATGGAAGAGATTTCCCGGTACCAGGTAGCACCGGCCACCAGGAATTATATCAACAAAAACGTGATCCGGGGCATTACGGCTTTTTTCCTGGTCATGATCATTGGCCTTCTAATTTATTTCGTCGGACAGATCCGGTGGAGTGGTAATTCCTCCGACAGCCTTCTGCCTAAATATAACCTGGACGCCGGCAAACTGAACTGGGGTAAACTGTTGAACAATACCTATGTGAATATTTTTATCGGAATCAACGTGGTCCTGGGGCTGATTCTTGCAGATAAATACATGCAGGGAAAGAAAAATACCAGGCAGG
>DHWT01000228.1:3456-3868 GCA_002413325.1 Chitinophagaceae bacterium UBA5175
CCGGCAAACTGAACTGGGGCAAACTGCTGAACAATACCTATCTGAATATTTTTATCGGGATCAACGTGATCCTGGGGCTGATCCTTGCAGATAAATTCATGCAGGAAAAGAAAAATACCAGGCAGGCCGGCCACTGGTCCAAAGGTGACAGTGCCTAATCCTTTGTACATTTGCTGCATGGATATAAAAAACAATATTCTTGAAACCATCGGCAATACGCCGCTCATCCGGCTGAATAAAATCACGAAGGACTTTCCCTGCACCGTACTGGCAAAAGTTGATTATTTCAATCCCGGAAATTCCATCAAAGACCGGATGGCCGTCAAAATGATTGAAGTGGCCGAGAAAGAGGGAAAACTCAAACCCGGCGGGACCATCATCGAGGGCACCAGCGGGAATACCGGGATGGGCC
>DHWT01000308.1:0-135 GCA_002413325.1 Chitinophagaceae bacterium UBA5175
AATTTTTTTATTCATACAAAGAATATAACGCAACTTGGGGTCTTATTTCGTGTATGCATTCAATAATTATACTCATTATTGTGGGATTTCTGATCGGAATGTTCGGAACACTGATTGGAGCCGGCGGTGGTTTTA
>DHWT01000308.1:378-6929 GCA_002413325.1 Chitinophagaceae bacterium UBA5175
CTGATTGGAGCCGGCGGTGGTTTTATCCTGGTTCCCATCCTGATACTTTCGTATCCTGAACTGACCCCGGAAACCATTACTGCCGTATCGATTGCCATTGTGGCGGCGAATGCGATATCCGGATCCATCGCTTATGCCCGTTCGGGTCGCATAGATTATAAGGCTGGATTCATATTTGCCATGTTTACCATTCCGGGTTCCATCCTGGGTGTACTGACCACACAATTTATTCCCAGGCATTTTTTTAATGTCCTTTTCGGGATTATGCTGATTGCACTTTCGGCCTACCTGGTTTTCAGACATAATAACAGTCTGAATTCAGTCATTCTGGACAAGAATAAAAAACGCTGGAAACACCATGAACTCACCGATAAATCCGGCATCACTTATAATTATTCTTATAATCAGAACCTGGGTATTATCATCAGCATTCTGGTTGGATATTTGTCACCACTGCTGGGCATAGGCGGTGGCATCATTCATGTACCGGCTCTGGTTCACTGGCTGCAATTTCCTGTATTTGTCGCAACCGCCACATCACATTTTATACTGGCGATCATGTCTACGGTCAGTGTGATCGTACATATTATCAAGGGAAGTTATCATGATCCGAAAATTTTGCACATGGTGATCGGCCTGGTCATCGGCGTCATCCCCGGGGCACAAGTCGGCGCCTGGCTCTCCCACAAAATAAAAAGCCATATCATCATCCGCGTGCTGGCCGTCTGCCTGGGACTTGTCGGAATCCGGATATTACTGAGCTGACCCCTGATGCCGGATGATCAGCAGCATCCGGATCCATCTATTTGCATGTACCGTTATGATGGAACCGTGGATATACCCGGAAATTCTGATGGGCTGCGCCGGGCTCATAAAATGCATCATAAACACCCGGGGAAGGAAAACAGTGAATCATTCGGGTTTTTGTACATTCATAGAAGATATCGGGATAAAATAAAAAGAGACCGGCTCATGCTTAAAAAAATGATGCCGTAAAACATAAGCATGCAATCCTTTGATTATATCATCTCAGGCGGTGGATGCGCAGGACTCAGCCTGGCGCTTCGACTCATCGAATCAGGGAATTTTTCTGATAAAAAAATCCTGCTGGTTGACCTTTCTTTTAATAAATCAAACGACCGCACCTGGTGCTTTTGGGAGAAAGAAACCGGTCTTTTTGAACCTGTCGTTAAACAGCACTGGGAAAAACTCTGGTTTTACAGCGAAGATTTTTCAACACTGAAGGATATTTTTCCTTACCGGTACAAAATGATCCGCGGCTTGGATTTTTATACTTATTGCCTGGAGATTATCCGCAGGCAGGCCAATATTCAAATCAGGGAAGCCCGGATTGAATACATACACAGCGATGAAAAGGAATCCTATATAATCCTGAATGGGGAAAAAATATACGCACAGTATATTTTCAACAGTGTACTTTTTAAAAAGCCCTTCTTAAATAAAAAAGATCATTATCTCCTGCAGCATTTCAAAGGCTGGGTGGTGGAAAGCCGGAATAAAATATTTAATCCTGAAGAAGCTGTGCTGATGGACTTCCGCGTCAGTCAGCAGCAGGGGACTGCCTTTGTTTATATCATGCCTTTTTCCAAAACCCGGGCACTCATAGAATATACCCTGTTTACAAAGAATTTGCTGAAAGACCCGGAATATGATGAACTGCTGCGCGCCTACATGAAAAATATACCAGGTATGGAAGGTTACGAGATCCTGGAGGAAGAATTCGGGGTCATCCCGATGACCTCCCACCATTTCCCCGCCAGGCAGCACCATATTTTCAATATCGGCATCGCAGGCGGCCAGACCCGGGCTTCCACGGGGTATACTTTTCAATTCATACAAAAACAAACGGCCGAAATAGTAAAGCAGCTGACGATGAACAAAGAACCCCGAATAAGCAGGTTCCCCGGACGTTTCCGGTTTTATGACCGTCTGTTTCTGGACGTGCTCACGCGGAGTAATAAAGACAGCGCTTATGTCTTTGGTTATTTGTTTGGATTCAATCCGGCAAAAGATATTTTTGATTTCCTGGATGCTAAAAGCAGCTTACTGCAGGACTTTATGGTGATCTCCAGCCTGCCCAAAAAGCCTTTTATCCGGGCGGCCCTTCGGGATATGTTTAGAGTAACCCCTGCTTAGTTCCCGGATTTACCCTGAAGAAAAAGATAGGGATCGATGGAAGCTTCATTTTCCTTCGGGCCCGGAAATTCATAAAAATCCAGCGCCAGGAAGGAACGTGTTTCGTGGATCTGCCAGAGCCAGAGTCTTTTATTGGAGATCAGCGTGATATCCAGTTCCGGAATCAGCTCTTTTACGAGACCGTCCCAGCACGCTTTCTCCAATTGTTCTATCGCACTCAGGTTTTCGGATCCTGCGGCATCCAGGTCAGCCCATTTTCTATGTGCAAAATTCGAATCCGTACTGAGGAGTATTTCCTGCTGTGTGGTAATCGGTTCCATATAAGTGGGTTTTAGGTTCTATAATATAGACGCCAAAACCGGCGAAATGTAAACACCCCGGGGAATGTATATATTGTTAATTTTTTTTCCGCCAGTAGTTGACTGGCAGGAAGCATCTGCCATTGATCCTAAATCGATGCGTGGTAATCGATTTACGATCAACGCTGAACAAAGTAAATCCGACCCAGGCCCGGGGTTTAACCAGATCCGCTTCCTTTCCATTTAACAATTTGTCAGAATAATTAATCGCTTCCCCCGTACAGATTTCTGCAACCTGACCCGGTTTTAGCAGTATTAAAAGCACAGATTTTTCCCCTTTCGGTAAATCGTACCTCCACAGCTTTCCTGCGGTCTCACAATAAACAATGTTGGCAGAATCGGGGATTCTTAAGGTTTTCCGGCGATAAGCAATGCTGTGTAAAAAATATTGTCCGTACCGCTTTATTCGCAAACCATTTTACATGAATCTTTGAATGAACAATAGTCATGGAAGGACCCCTTATCATTTTCCCGAGTGTTAACTCAGGAATAAAAAAGCCCCCGGGTATACTA
Organism: Chitinophagaceae bacterium UBA5175; assembly: GCA_002413325.1. GTDB lineage: Bacteria > Bacteroidota > Bacteroidia > Chitinophagales > Chitinophagaceae > Puia. The sequence continues at coordinate 3,408 of DHWT01000308.1, forward strand.
GAGTCTTCCTTTCATTCCATAATCAGGTTTTGATGGCAATACCCGATGGTTGCCCATAGACTATATTTTTAATAATTAAAAAACATAAGTCGCAGCCAATAAACCGGTAAATGTATTTTTAGTTGGCGAATCATCATGTTTCAGGAAGGTTGACTCGTTTGAATTGTCAAACCTCAATTCTGGCATGATAGTCAGTTTACCCAGGTGGAACTGACCGGTCAGTGTATATTCCATGAAACTACCCGGACTAACAACTTTATCGGCATCACCAAAATATTCGCTGCGTATGGTCAGGCCGAAAAGAGAAACGGGATCCCAGTTCAGATAAATTGCCGCACCACCCCAGTTTGTTGAAGTTGCAGATTTACGCCATTGGTCGGTTGCGTTGAATCCAACACTGAACCTCGGCGAAACGGTTCCCGTTAATACCAGATCCATCTGATCCAGCTTAGTGGAATCATTCATTCTTCCCCCTTGAAAATTCAGATAAAATTTCCAGTTGCTGTTGCGCGTTGCGGTACTGAATTGCGCAATAACCATTTTCTGGCTGCTTGTCGTGGTTGAATTGTCGGTTGGGTTGGATATTCCCACCATGAATGCAGTTTTACCCCCAAGAGAAACATCTGCCTTAAGCCCCATGTTATAGAAGGGTCCATAGGAGAACAAATAACTCATGGAGTAGTTCCGGTTCAACGCGGCATCGACTACTTCATAACCGATATGCGTTCCCCATTTACCTGCAGTCAGCCTGATTTTATCGGTGATGTTGTAGTATAAAAAAGCCTGAACTATGTTTGCCAGTGAGAAGTAAGAAGTGGGCGGCGCCCCAACCACACCACCCTGGTAGGCTTCATTATAGGAGAATTCCTGCCCCCTTCTGCCGAATCCCAGTTCCACAGTTACGCCGGCTTTTGACCAACTATGGTCAGCCCGCATGGTAACCATGCCCAGTTCAAAGGAGTTCTGTGAATTGGTGAAGCTGGTATAGTTGTTAAAAGAACTCCGGGGATTGGCAAAGTTATACCTGTAATAAAGGTCCAGAGACCCCGAAAAAGTAGTTGCCGGCAACGGAGCGATGGTATCTTTTTTGAGTGCTGTAGCAGTTAAGAAGGATGAATCCTGTGCCTGGGCAGAAATAAGAAATCCGAAGGCTACGATAAATAATTTGAACTTTTTCATCTAGTTCGACATTTTTTGGCCGATAGTTCCAAGTTCATGCCGATATGATGGCTTTTGATTTAAGATGGCCACAAATCACAGCCGGAGAGTAGTTCACGACGAAAAGCCACTCCTGATTTAAATAATGGAAGATTTTCATAACCCATTTCAATATGAAAAAACCGTCCAAAATGAAAAAGCCGATTTCCCTTCCCGACAGGATATTCTGTTGGAAGTTCAATCAAGGATTGGATAAGCAATGAACAACACAACAACATATGAACTTTCAAATCCTGTTTCATATTCTTAAGAAATTATGGCAATTGTTATAAACAAATAATGTCAGCAGAATTCTTGTCCATTTTATTTTTATTATGGACAGCGGTATATACCGAAGGCCATTTTAGTTTGTACAACAGAATGTCCTTGCTTTTATGAAGTCTGCGGGTCAAATCGACCTGAAGAACCAAGTAAAAATGATTTTCAATATGGAAAGAGTTTTTTCAAAACGGAGCAGTATTATGAAGATGTTTGAAAAACACCTTCAATACAAAAACACAGATAATTTATTGATTCTCAGCAGCATTTCCCTACACATTGATACGGTTCCATGTTCCGGCACTTGCTTTGGTTCTTTTGTCAAAAAGAAAAATCTCCGGTTTAAGATAAACCTGACGATTCGCCGATGTTTCTGAAGTGTGCTTCTTACAAAACACACTGATATAATATGACAAGACTGAGTAATCATGATACAGTTCATAACAGACAATGACCGGAATCAGTAAAATTCAACAATCTAAAATCTAGCTTGAAAATGTATCGTGGGAAAGGTCATATTTCAGACAAACTGGCCATAGTGATTATCTGGGGGGTGGCACTGGCCTTCCTGTTCCTGGTTGTTCAAAAATTCAAAATATTGTTTCATTAGGCGAATTAATTATAAACCAAATGATATGCTCACGTTAATCCTATTTCTGGCAGGCTTTATATGTTTTGCTCTCTTTTTTAAATCCATTGATTTTTTTGACAAAATTTAAAATGCTATGACACTCTTACTTATTATTTCGATCCTGGTTTTCTGTTACCTCTGTTATGTACTGGTGAAACCGGAAAAATTCTAACCTCTTATTTCTTTAAACTGATAGTATGAACACAGAAATTCTCGGCGTAATAACCATGTATATTGTCATGGTTTTGCTGGCGATCCCCCTGGGCCGTTATATCGGCAAAATCTATGATGGGCATCACACCTGGTCAGACGGCATCATCGGTCCGCTGGACAAATTGTTTTTCAAACTTTCCGGTATAAAACCCGATCGGGAAATGACCTGGAAACAGCACCTGCTGGCTCTCCTGACCATAAACCTGGTCTGGTTTATTTTTTCCATGGGCATACTCATGAATATGGGCTGGCTGCCTTTAAATCCCGACGGAAACCCGTCGATGTCTGCAGACCTGGCATTCAACACGACCGTGAGTTTTGTTTCGAATACAAACCTGCAGCATTATTCCGGTGAAACCGGTGTTTCCTACCTCGGACAACTGATCCTGATGTTGTTCCAGTTCATCAGTGCCGGAGCGGGCATGGCTGCCTGTGCCGTGGTCTTTACGGCCATGAAGGAAAAGACCAGTGAAAAACTCGGTAACTTCTATAATTTCTTCATCAAATCCTGCACGAGGATTTTGTTACCCCTGTCTATCGTCGTTGCAGTGATACTTCTTTTTAACGGCACACCCATGACCTTTAAAGGAAAAGACCAATACATTTCGTTACAGGGTGATACCGTAAACGTAAGCCGCGGACCTGCAGCGGCCATGATCGCCATCAAACAGGTGGGCACCAACGGTGGGGGTTTTTTCGGCGCCAATTCAGCCCAGCCTTTTGAAAATCCAAATTACTTCACCAATATGGTGGAAAACATCAGTATCGTACTCATTCCCATCGCCATGGTTTTCGCACTTGGCTATATGTTGAAAAGGAAGAAACTGGCCTGGGTGATTTTTACTGTGATGACCCTTGGTTTTTTATGCTTTGTGATCCCGTCCATTTATTTTGAAATGAAAGGAAATCCGGCGATTTCCCAAATGGGTATAGCCCAGAACCTGGGAAGTATGGAGGGAAAGGAAGTTCGTTTTGGTCCCGCAGCTTCCGCTTACTGGGGCATCACGACAACCGTTACTTCCAATGGCTCGGTGAACGCAATGCACGACAGTTTCACACCACTCACCGGCATGTTTGCCATGATGGGTATGATGGTAAATTGTTTTTATGGCGGCGTCGGAGTAGGCTTTCTCAATTTCTATATTTTCATGATCATCGCTGTTTTCATCTCGGGATTGATGGTGGGTCGCACACCCGAACTA
>DHWT01000005.1 GCA_002413325.1 Chitinophagaceae bacterium UBA5175
GTGGAACTGAATGTGCAGGAAGGGGACAGTGTTAAAAAGGGCCAGCAACTTGCAAAAATATATGCAGATATTTATTCCAACCAGCGTAACCAGGCGGCGGCCCAGGTAAACCAGCAGGAAGCGATGGTTGAGAATGTAAATGCAACTTTACCCGGCCTGAAGGCAAGTATGGATGTTGCGCAGGCACAATATGACCGGCAGAAAACCCTGCTTACCCAAAAAGTGATTTCCCAGTCGGAATTTGAAACGGCAGAAACCAATCTGAGAACTGCACAGGCCAATTATAATGCAGCGCTTCAAAACGTACATAGCACCATGGCGGCCGTTGCCAGTGCAAAAGCCAACCTGGCGATCCAGGCTGAAAATGTAAGCCGCACCACAATCAGTTCTCCAATTAACGGAGTGGTTTCTCTGCTCAGTGTAAAGAAGGGAGAACGTGTTGCAGGAAATATGATGACGGCAGGTACGGAAATCATGCGTGTAGCCGATATGAGTAAAATTGAAGCGGTCGTGGACGTAGGTGAAAATGATATCACAAAAGTGCACCTGGGCGATACGGCCAATGTGGAAGTGGATGCATACAATAACCGGAAATTCAAAGGCGTGGTTACACAAATAGCCAGCAGCATCGTATCCACCGCAGCCAGTTCCTCCAGTTCCAGCACCAATGATGTTACCAACTATAAAGTACATATCCGGCTGGATCCGGCTACCTATAAGGATTTGATGGACAATAAAAGACCTAAAAGCCTGGTATTCCGTCCGGGTATGACAGCCAGCGCCGATATTCAGACCAAGACGCATACCGATGTGCTTTCTGTGCCGATCAACGCGGTAACCACGAGAGAGAAAGCAGGCAGCAGCCTCACGGCCTCAAAGGATCAAAAACCTCAGGATGATGATAACGGGGATCCCAAACCGGCTGGTTCCACAGGGGACCTGGATGAAGTGGTGTTCCTGTTGCAGCCGGACAAATCGGTTAAACAGGTTCTTGTTAAAACAGATATCCAGGATATCAATAATATTGAAATTGTGTCCGGTCTCAAACCGGGCGACGAGGTGGTTACCGGTCCTTACGGTACTGTAAGCAAAATACTGAAAAATGGCACCAAGGTCGTAGTGGTGGATAAGGACAAATTGTTTGAGGCGAAGAAGTGATCCGTAACCGGGTTTTTATTCACTGAAATACAGGATACCATGCGGTTTGGAATGATAGGCAGCGGAAGCTGGGGAACGGCCCTTGTCAAAATACTGACAGATAATCATCAATCGCTGAACTGGTGGATACGGAACCCGTTGATCCTGGATCATCTCAAAAAAAAGAGCCATAATCCGAACTACCTGAGTTCGGTTTATTTCGATCCCGGACGGCTGCACCTCACCAGCGACCTGGAAAAACTGATCCGGGAATCCGCCTGCCTGGTAATCGCCGTTCCTTCTGCCTATATCGAACAGCTGTTTGATGGATTGCCTTCCGGGATCTTTAAGGGGAAACGGGTGCTCTCGGCAGTTAAGGGGATACTTCCGGGTAACAATTTATTGCTGAACGACTGGCTCAGAAAGGTCTTTCATCTGGAGGCAGACCAGTACTTTACGGTTATGGGTCCCTGTCATGCTGAGGAAATTGCGGCAGAAAAACTTTCCTATTTAACTTTTTCCGGTCTTTCTGAAACGGCTACCCGGGAAATGGCGTCTTATTTTGAGACGGATTACCTGAACACGATCACGAATAATGATATTTATGGGGTTCAGTATGCAGCCGTACTGAAAAATATTTATGCATTGGGCGCCGGTATGGCGCACGGACTGGAATACGGAGATAATTTTCTCAGCGTGTTCATCGCCAACTGCGCGGATGAAATGGCTGGTTTCCTGTTGAAAGCGGGGATCAGCCATATAGAAGTAGGCATCCATTCAGCCGCTGGTTCCGTACATGAAAAAAAGAGTGCTAATTATGCGGCTTCTGTATACCTTGGCGACCTGCTGGTGACCTGTTATTCCCTGTTCAGCAGGAACCGGACTTTCGGAAATATGATCGGCAAGGGATATACCGTGCATGCCGCCAAACTGGAACTGAACATGGTTGCGGAGGGATATAACGCCAGTCAGTGCCTTTACCGGATCAATGAGCAGTTAAAAGCGGAAATGCCTATCGCGGATACGATTTACAGGATTCTTTGGCAAAATGTTAATGTAAGGGAAGGCTTTAAACAATTGGAAGGTTTTCTGGTCTGATCTGTAAACAGCTATTATATGATGCCACTTTCTTATCAGGGCTTTGGATTTACGGCCATCCTGGTGATGACAGGCATCCTTTCAGCTGCCCAATTAGTGAAATACGGGAAGGATCGGTTTCAACAGGTTCGCAACCGGTCGGCCGAAAAAGGAAACAGCGATTCCTCAGTCAAAAAATAAGGCCGCTGCGATGCCGTCAGCAAACAGTTTTCCGTTTTTAGTCAATACCAGTTTCCCCTGGTTGCTCTCCATCTGATTCCGGTTGATATATGTTGCAGCGTTTTTTTCCAGCCCTATTCTTTTTTCTTTCCCGAACTGATCTGAAACATATTGCAGATCCAGGCCTTCTCCGGTGCGCAGGGAGGTCATAATATATTCATTCAGCATATCCCCGGGTTGAAGGATTTCGGACTCAAAAGAAAGTTTCCCGGTTTTCACCGATTGGATATACAGGGCATTGTTTGAAATATTCCATTGCCGGCTGCGGCCGTCGAAGGAATGGGCCGAAGGCCCGAGGCCCAGGTATTTTTCAGACTGCCAGTAAGAACTGTTATGCCGGCTCCGGTTACCGGGTTTTGCAAAACTTGAAATTTCATAGTGTTCATAACCAGCTGCTTCCAGAATTTCTATGCCCGATAAAAACTGGCTGACCTGTTTTTCAGGTTGTACATCAGCGGTTTTTTTCATCCGGATCATCTTGAATAGTGCGGTTTTCGGCTCAACGGTCAAAGCATAACAGGAAATATGCGGGGCGCCTGAAGAAATGGCTGTCCGGAGATTTTTTTCCCATTTTTCATCAGTCATTCCGGGAAAACCATAAATCAGATCCAGGCTGAAATGATCAATACCGGTTTTTTTCACCTGCTCAACAGCCTGTATGGCCTGCCTGGCATCGTGGGCCCGGTTCATCCAGGTAAGGTCTTCAGCAAAAAAAGACTGTATGCCGATACTGAGCCGGTTGATACCAATATCTTTCCAAATCTGTAAACGGTCCGGCTGCATATCATCCGGATTGGACTCCAGGGTGATTTCGGGATTCGGACTGATCCTGAAATGGTGGTAAACAGCATCGAGGATATCCCGGAGGGCGGAATCCGGCAGGAGTGAAGGAGTGCCTCCGCCGAAATAGATGGTTTCAATGGTTTCCTGATCCAGGTAAGTTTTCCGCCATTCGATTTCTTTCAATAAAGCGGTCGTAAAATCGTTTTGCAACGCAAGGCTGGTAGAGAAATGAAAATTGCAATAGTGACAGGCCTGTTTGCAAAAAGGAATATGAATATAGATGCCTGCCACCGGATTGGCTAATTTTATAAATTAAGAATGAGCTTTGAGCGAATGGCGAAATTAGGATTATATGTGTTCATCCCCCTTTTGTTGCTTGCATCCTTCCTGCCGGCACGTGCACAATATGCATTGCATGTGAAACTCAGTTCACCGGATTCCTTACTCCGGGCATCATCGATCGGCATCCCGCCTGAATTTAAAGACCGGGCAGTCTGCACGGAATATGTTTACAGGCTCATGGATATGCTGAGGAACAAGGGATTCACCTCCGCTTCCATCGATAGCGTACAATTTGATTCTGCCTCGGCCTTTCTGCAACTATATATAGGAGAACGATTCACCTGGTCGGTGATCCGGATCCGGCAGGCAGATGCCGCCCTGCTGAATACTGCGGGTTGGAGTTCAAAAAAACTTCAGGGTAAGCCGGCCACCTCCGAACACTTTCAGGCTGAAGAATTGCAGGTGCTGAATTACCTCGAAAATAACGGGTATCCGTTTGCGAAAATCTCCCTGGACAGTGTCTCCATCAGCCAGGGAGCCATCCAGGCCGTGCTCAATGTGGAAAAGGGACCCCTGTATAAAATTGACAGTATCCGCATTATCGGTCCGGCAAAAATATCGGTTGATTTTATGGAAAGATACCTGGGTATTCCGGAAGGCAGTATCTATCGTAAGGACCGGCTGCTGATGATCAGCCGGCGGATACTGGAGCTTCCCTTTGTGCAGGAAGAAAGGCCATGGAGCGTGAGTATGCTCGGAACGGGCTCCATTTTAAACCTGTACCTGAAACCGAAAAGGAGCAGTCAGGTGGATGTGCTGGTCGGTTTAATGCCCAACAATGATCAGCTGCAAAGCGGAAAACTCCTGGTTACCGGCCAGGCGACCATGGTGCTGAGAAATCCTTTCGGGAATGGGGAAAGCATGGGGCTTGACTGGCAGCAGTTACAGCAAAAATCACCAAGACTGAATATCAATTACCAGCAACCCTATATATTTCATTCTCCCTACGGTGTTAACCTGGCTTTTTCCTTATACAAAAAAGATTCTTCCTTTATCAATACCGACGGAATGCTGGGTATTCAGTATAATGCTTCCCTGACACGTAAAGGATCTGTTTTTCTCCAGACGGCCGGATGTACGGTTTTGAATATTGATACCGCACAGATCATTGCCACCCGGCAGTTGCCGGAAGTGTCGGATATGAGTTCCCTGAGCCTGGGTGCCACCTATGAATTCAACAATACCAATTATACATTCAATGCGGTGCGGGGCAATGAATTATATTTTATCGGATCTGCCGGAACCAAAAGATTAAAAAAGAACAGCCAGATCCTGCGACTCAAGGATGTGAACGATCCGTCTTTTGATTACAGCACCCTTTATGATACCGTTAAAACCGCTCTCTACCAGTTCCGGCTGAATTTGTCCGGTGCGCATTATTTTCAGCTGAGCCATGCATCCACGATCCGGTTTGCCCTGAATGCGGGCTGGTACCAGAGTCCTAAAATTTTCCGCAACGAATTATTTCAAATCGGGGGTTACCGTTTATTGAGGGGCTTTGATGAGGAAAGTATCCTGGCATCTGAATACGCCGTAAGCAGCCTGGAATATCGTTACCTGGTTGGCATCAACTCATTTCTTTTCAGTTTTATCGACGGGGGCTGGGCGAAAAATGATGTACCCGGATATGCGATCAACAATCTGTACCTGGGAATCGGACTCGGGCTGGCTTTTGAAACCAAGGCGGGGATTTTCAATATGTCTTATGCCATTGGAAAGGAGGACAGCAATCCGTTTGCTTTCAGGCAGGCAAAGATTCACCTCGGCTATGTAAACTTTTTTTAGAAGATACGCGTTGAATCACAAACTTTGCAAATTCTCCGGACATCATCCGGAAACACCGGAGCATCCGGATATTTACAACTAACCATGGATCCCTTGGCAAAACGTGCTGCGCTGTTTTTGTTTATTTTATTTCAGATTAGCCTGGCCCGGGCGCAAACGACGGGCGATTCCAGCCGGCTGGCAGACTCTTTAAATGGAAAACCGGTTGCGACCCATACGGGGCCGGTAATCCAGGATACGGTCCTGAACAAGCCGGTTCACCGCAAACAGGTAAAAGCAACCGTTGATACCGTAGGGGTATATCATACAGATTCACTGCGCTTCAGTGCAATAAAACCGGAAGACCTCAGCCATTTACCGGTTACCCGGGCAGACCTGCTGAAAACGCAGTCATTTTTTAATTTCACGGGTAAGGCCGTTCATATCCCTGCCTTACGCCATGAGCCGGTTTCCTATGACGGGATGTTTTATCTGCTGGTGGGGATGTTATTCTATTTTGCCATCGTCAAATTGTTTTTTGCCAGGTATCTGTCCAACCTGCTGACACTTTTTTTCAGGGCATCCATCCGGCAGCAGCAAATCAGGGAACAGGTGCTGCAATCCCCCTTTCCATCGCTGCTGCTCAACAACCTCTTTATATTTTCCGCCGGTTTGTACGGAGCTTTTTTACTGCAGTTTTATCATTTTGGAAACCCGGATCATTTCTGGATTCACTATTTGTATTGTGCCGTTATACTGGCTCTTTTGTACCTCATGAAATTTGCCATACTCCGGATCACCGGATGGATCTTCAATATCAAACGGGCGGTGGATACCTACCTGTTCGTGGTATTCATGACCAATAAGATCATAGGTATTTTCCTGCTTCCTTTCCTGGTGCTGATCACTTTTTCGGGACCCGTCCTGACGGAAATCGGGATCACCCTTTCTATCCTCATGGTTTGTTTGTTTTATATATATCGTTTTATTGCTTCCTTTTCAACCCTGCACAAAGAAATAAAAATCAGTGGTTTACACTTTATTCTATACCTTTGCGCTTTCGAAATGGCTCCTCTGGTATTGATTTACAAAGTGTTAGTTAATTATTTGGAAAAAGCTTATTAATTTTGCAAACGCGATTTTCTAATACAATACAACTTTGATTAAAAATAGGGATAAAAAGGATATTGCCGAGATGTCTGAAATTGCTGTAAAAAGGATCTTAATCACCCAACCCCGGCCGGATTCTGACAAGTCACCATATTTTGAACTCGCGCGGCGACATGAAGTGGAGATGTCTTTTTTGCCCTTTATCAGGCTGGAAGGCATTCCTTCTAAGGATTTCAGGCGTCAAAAAGTAGAAATCGGGATTTATTCAGCCGTGATTTTTACCAGCCGTCATGCGATTGACCATTTCTTCCGTACGGCCGAGGAAATGAAAATCAGCATTTCACAGGACACCAAGTATTTCTGTGTAACGGAAGCTGTGGCGCTTTACCTGCAGAAGTTTATTCTCTACCGCAAACGGAAGGTATTTTATGGCGCGGACGGCTCCAATAAAAGCATGCTGGATGTCGTAAACAAGCATAAGGAAAATGAGAAGTTTCTTTATCCGACTTCTGAAAATCAACAGGACAATGAAATTGTCAACTGGCTCAAGAGCAATCATTGCGAATTCGCAACGCCCTATATGTACCGCACGATCAGCAATGATATCCGGGAAACCTTTAATCCCGGTGCCTTCGATATCATCTGTTTTTTTACTCCCAGCGGGGTGAAGAGTTTATTTGACAATTTCCCGCATTTCAAACAGAATGGAACCCTGATCGGTACTTTCGGGACCAATACGACCCGGGCTGCTGAAGAAGCCGGGCTGGTGCTTGAAATCAAGGCTCCGGAACCTGCAGCGCCCAGCATGGTGTCTGCCCTGGAGAAATATCTGGCGGCGAAAAAGAGAATTTGAAAAAGATCTGCTGAGCGGATTTAAACGTTGTAAAAACAACCATTTTTCGCAATACATGTTATAAAAGGCCTGAGAGCATGCTCAGGCCTTTTCATTTTCAATTTTTCTAATTTTTCAAATTGTCCAACCGGCTTTCCAAAGAATCAAGCCCCTACCTGTTACAACATGCCGATAACCCGGTAGACTGGTATCCATGGGGTGATGAAGCCATTCAAAAGGCCCGCACGGAAGATAAGCCCATGCTGGTAAGTATCGGGTATTCAGCCTGCCACTGGTGTCATGTCATGGAACGGGAAAGTTTTGAAGATCCGGAAACTGCCGCCGTGATGAACAGGTATTTTGTAAATATCAAAATCGACCGGGAGGAAAGGCCGGACCTGGATCAAATCTATATGGATGCCGTGCAGGCCATCGCCGGCAACGGGGGATGGCCGCTCAATGTATTTCTAACACCGGAAGCAAAGCCATTTTACGGCGGAACCTATTTTCCCCCGGTTGACCTCCCTAACCGGGCTTCCTGGAAATCAGTCCTGCTAAGCATTGCAACCGCGTTCCGGGAACGGCGGCAGCAGATTGACGAACAGGCGGAACAACTGACAAACCATATCGCCGTTACCGGTTTCGGGATTTCAGCTCCATCAGGAGGGGAAACAGTCAGTGCCGGCGATATCCGGGACATCTTTGAACAACTGATGAAAACGGCCGACCGCCGGGAAGGCGGTTTTGGTGCCGCCCCGAAATTTCCCCAAACTTTTTCGATCCGGTTTCTGCTGCAGTACCATTTTTATACAAAAAGCCAGGAAGCACTGGACCAGGCCTGCCTTTCACTGGATAAAATGATTTATGGCGGGATTTATGACCAGCTGGGGGGTGGTTTTGCCCGGTATTCCACCGATTCGGAATGGCTGGCCCCGCATTTTGAAAAAATGTTATACGATAATGCCCTGCTGATAACCGCCCTGAGTGAAGCCTTTCAGCTGACCGGTAAACACACTTTTCGAAAAGCCATCCGGGAAACCATTGACTTTATATGCCGGGAACTATTCTCTGGAGAAGGTGGTTTTTTTTCGGCTTTGGACGCAGATAGTGAAGGTGAGGAAGGAAAATTCTATGTATGGAGAAAAAATGAAATATCAGGTATACTGGGGGAAGAAACGGAGGATTTTTGTGACCGTTATGATGTTTCTGAACGAGGTAACTGGGAGGGCAAAAACATTCTCCGGATCAGGAACCCGGATCTTTTGATTCCGGAGGAAAAGGAGGCTGAATGGAAGAAAAAACTGATGGCGGTAAGGGCTCAGCGGATACGGCCTGTTCTGGACGATAAAATCCTGACGGGGTGGAATGCCCTGATGATTACGGCTTTATGTAAGGCATTTGCTGCCCTGGGCGATGTATCCTACAGGGATCTGGCGGTGACAGCCATGGATTTCCTGGAAAAAAATCTGCGGGGAACCGGTATCTTTTATTTTTATCACAGCTACAAGGAGGGAAGGGCCGGGATACCGGCATTCCTGGATGATTATGCATATCTGGCTGAAGCTTATATCCAGCTGCAGGAAGTGACCGGGGAGTCCGCCTGGCTGATCCGGGCTAAAGAACTGACAGAGTGGGTCATAGCAAATTTCAGCGAACCGGAAACAGGCTATTTTTATTATACCCATGCCGGGCAGGATGATGTGATCGTACGCAAAAAGGAGGTATACGACGGAGCGACCCCCAGCGGAAATGCAGTTATGGCAGCAAATTTGTTATACCTGGGCACTGTGTTTGACCTGGAAGAATGGAAACAGTGGGCCGGCCGGAATGCCGGGGGTCTGATTGAGGGGGTCCGGCGGTATCCGGGATCTTTTGGGGTTTGGGCAACTCTGTTAAATGCACTGACGTATCCACTATATGAAATCGTACTGGCGGGCGACTATTCGGAACAAAAACACCGGGAATTCCTGGCCAGGCCGGTTCCAAACCGCATTTTTCAGCTTGGATCCGTTACCCATCCCGACCTTCCCCTTTTGAGAAATAAACCGGCTCTGGGACGGTCGCAATTTTTTCTATGCAGGAATTATGTCTGCCAACAGCCTGTAAAAGAAGTCGCTGAGTTAATCAGCCTGCTAAATAACTCTTAAAAAGCCTGCGGGAATAGGCTGAAATTACAATAAGACGGACCTTTCCGTCGTTATTAAATCTATTGGCAAAACTTTGACTTCTAAAAAATAAATTTTATACTTGCGATGGAAGATATTCTTAGGAGATATTCCCAAAAGATTATTTTTGTCCAATACCCTTTAATAAATATGAAAATGAAAAACCTTTCCATTCTGATTAACGTTGTTGCGGCATTTACCGTGACAGGTTATGGTAAAATTGGAAAATCCCATAAAGGATT